>JABJAL010000096.1 GCA_018669005.1 Nitrospinaceae bacterium | reverse complement strand
TGCCTTCGATGTAGTCGTCCGCCGGGCTGGGAAAGCCTGCGGCAACCCTCACGCCATAGAGTATGAGCCGGAGGCTGGAGGCCACTTTCATTTGGAGGATACGGGAAATCGTCATCATCTCTCCTGCATGGAGTAGCGTAAGTGGCTAAAAAAAATGAGAAATTGGTATCACCCCCGAACACCCAGGAGAGGTAGGGGGGGGCTTATCCCGCGAGGCTCCCGAAAAAATGGTGTCACCCCCGAACACCCGGGAAGAGGTCGGGTGCCTTATCTCGCGAAGCTCCCGAGAAATTGGTGTCACCCCCAAACACCTGGGAGGTAGGGGGGGGGCCTTATCCCGCGAAGCTCCCGAGGAAATGGTGTCAACCCCCTCCTGCAAGGGGAGATTGTAATTTGTATACGAAAATAAAACGAAAGTCAAATCTCGGGGTGCTCTTTGTTTGGTGTGGTATTTTATTATTTAAATATTTAATTTAGTAATTGTAACGAGGACAGATCGAGATATCCCCCCCTGGCGAACCCGCTCCGGGCGAACCCGCTCCGGGCGAACCCGTTTCCGGGCGAACCCGTTCCGGGCGAATCCGTTCCGGGCGGGGCTTTTCCGTTATGAGCGGCATGTGGCAAGTGATAGGAGCCTAGGGCCGCGCCATGTCGTCTGGAGGGGAGGCGACAACAACGAACTCGAGATCCGAGGTGCCAGGATTGTCGATGCCATGCATCACGCCCGGGGGGATGAAAATAACGGCGCCGGGCTCGCATATATGCGGCTTCCCGTCGAGCGTGACTCTCGCAGTTCCCTTGAGGATGTAGTAAATATTCTCCGCTTGTTCGTGTTTGTGGGCCTCGGCCCAGCCGCCAGGCTGGTAGATCGATATGCGGAAATCGAAATGCTGGGAGCCAGAGTTCTCGGGCGCGACGAGCATCTTGGATAGTGCGTTATAATGCGCAGGAGGGGAGAGCCATGGTTTTTCCTCTTGCCGGAATACGAGAGCGTCCATTTGAGAACTCCTGTTTTAGGTAAGGAGAGATTGGATTTTTTCCGCGTAGATACTTCTATTATGAACCTGCAGTCTTTGAGATTAAAGGGCGGCTGGTAGCTTGGGGGAGGTTGATTATGGAAGTCGTTCGAAGTGGCGATCTGGGGCTTTTCGCCCCCAATTACGATGTCGAGGAAAGCGAGGTGGCAGAATATCTCGAATGGCTTCATGGGGAGCATCTGCCCCGAACGCTTGCTGAGGGCTCGTTTTCTGCGATTTCTCATTATGAGGCGATAAAAGCACCGAAGCGATTTCAGCTTCTTGAGATAATGCCCGCCTACACGAAATTTCACAGTAAAGGGCGCCTTGAGGCAGCGAGACATCTTCCTGCCAACGTCGCCGATATGATGGCACTTAGGCTCGGGCAGGTACGTAACCATTATGCCGAGGTGTCGAGGGTGAACGGATCTTCGGATTCCTCAAGGGACCCGAGTCTTGCAATAGGGCCGGCGGTATGTCTTTTAAGGTTTGATGTCGCGCTGGATGTCCGGCCTGGTTTTAACGCATGGCTGGGCCGGGAGCATTATGGCGAGGTTGCGAAGATAGAGGGGTTGCTCTCGTTTCGGCGATACCTGGCTGTTGAAGGGGAGCCAACAAACCTTTTTCTGTATGAGTTCGAGTCACCAGAGGTCATGAGCGCTGGCGATATCGAGCAAGCATGGTCCACCTCCTGGGCCGAAGAAATCTCCCAGGAGGTGAAGCACATTAAAAACTCAAAGGTGCTCTATCGTAGGATTTGGAGTCAAGGCTAGCTTAATTTTAGCCATCAATGATGGTTCTTGTCCCGATGGCTGGTTCGCCGTGGCCTAGGCCGGGCAATTCCCATACCCCTGCACCGACTGGGTTGCCATCCCCCTGAATGTTTGCATCGATAACGCAGGGAGCATTTGCCTTAATCGCTTCCTCTACGGCTTCTCCTAGGTCCTTAGCCTTATCAACTCGAATACCGTTGATGCCAGCCGTTCGTGCCATGGCGGCGAAGTCGGGGTTGTAAGGTTCTTTTGAGTTCGGTTCCTTGAAGTCAGTGACGAGTTCTCGCCCATCGAGGTAACCGCGCTGGAGGCCACGTATTGAAGCGTAGGCATAATTGTTCCACACAACCCAAATGGCGGGGATGTTGTATTCAACCGCCGTGGCCATGACGCTAGCGTGCATTAGAAAAGCACCGTCTCCGCAGACAGAAAGGCAGGGTCTTCCAGGCGCTGCGATGGCGGCACCTAAAACACCCGCCACTCCGAAGCCCATAGCTCCAAATCCCATTGAGCCTATGAGCGAATGTGGGCCTTTGGGACGGCAATACTGAATGAGCCAATTGTGGTGGATGCCTACATCACTGACGACAATGGCATCATCAGGTAGTACTTTGTCGATCTCGTGAGCAGCGCGTTGTGGGTGAATCGGTGTCGTGTCCACCTGATAGCCGGGGGCGGTCCATTCTTCCCATTCATTACTCCAGCCGTCGATATCGCGTAGCCATGTTTCACGTGCGGCCGGAATTTCGTTGGCGGCTTTCCGCGCATCCATTTCAGCAAGCACCTGACCTAGAAAAATTTTCACGTCAGCCATGAGACCTAGAGCTACAGGGTAGTTTCGCGCTATTTCCTCAGGGTCGATGTCCACATGAATCAATTTGGTGGGCGGGATGTTGAACGAATATCCCGGCAGCCAACTGCTCGATGTACGGTCATCGAAACGGACCCCCAGGGCGAGAAGGACATCAGCCTGCCGGGCGGCATGATTCGCGGGATAGGTGCCGTTCCGGGCGATGAGCCCGAGCGATAACGGATGGGAGGTGTCGATGGCTCCTATGCCGCTTGAGGAGCAGACAACAGGAATTTTGAGCCGCTCAGCCAGCCGGAGCATCAATTCCGCCGCCCCGCCGTATTTGACGCCCTGGCCGACCATGATGACCGGCCGTTCCGCTGTCAGAAGCATATCGACCGCTTTCTTCACACCCTCAGGGTCGGCGCCGCAGCGGCACGAAATGTTGGTGTTCCAGTCTTTCGCCTGGGGCATGTCGACATCAGCCTCTTCCTTGAAAATGTCGAATGGGACGTCAAGCACGACGGGGCCCGGTCGACCGGTGACCATAGTTTTCCAAGCCTGACGAGTGAATAAGGGGACTTGTTCGGCACGTGTGGGTTGGTAAACGCGTTTGCAAAAGGGCTTGACTGCTGAGGGAAAATCCGCCTGATAGTGGCGATATGCTTCCTGAAAAGCGCCCCGGTTGAATTGATCGGTGGGGACGTTTCCGGTAATGGCGAGAAACGGGACCGAATCGAAAAAGGCGTTTGCCAGGCTGATGGGCATGTTGGCCGAGCCCGGGCCGCAAGACGTGAAGGTGGCAGCGGGTTTTCCGGCTACTCGATAGTAAACATCTGCCATGAATCCCGAGACGGACTCATGCCTAACCGAGTAGGTATTGATCTCATCGGAGCGCTCATAGAGTGCATCGATAAAACTAATATTTCCGTGTCCGCAAAGGCCGAATAGATCCGTTGTGCCTTCCTGGATGAGATAGTCAGTGATTATTTGACCGCCATTCATACGTGTCATGGCAATACTCCTTTATGTATAGAGATAAGAATTGTGATCCATTATAACACGCGCGGGAGTACTTCTCGCCCGAGCATTTCGATTATCGCAATGCGCTCGTCTAAACTAAAAGGCATTGCCACGAGAAAAGTTTCAACATTTATTTCCTTCAGCGCCTCAAAACGTTCAATGATATCGGAAACTGTACCCACAATACCAAATCGGTCGATCATGTAATCGGTTACGTATTTGGCGTTTTTTGTGGTGGGCCCCAAATCAGTTTCATCGTAATTTTCTCTGAATGTCTTAACTTCGGAAAGGTGATTTTCTGGCACGGCGTGGTAGGAAACACGGAAATTTTGATTCGCGAATGAGGTTATGCGCGGCTTGATAGCGTTACGGATTTTTTCGCGGTCATCACCGAAGCTAAGAAGCCCGTCTATCCAAACAGGAACGCAGCCTGCCGATTTTCCTGCAATGGTTTCTCCCTTGGTAACACAACTACGCACCCACTCTATAGTCTCGGGAGCTAGTCCGGCTAGTGTAATGAGGCCGTCGGCAAGTTCTCCACCCAATGCAAGAGTTTTCGGGCCGCCGGCGGCGAGATAGATGGGAAGATCAGACTTGTTCCAATTTGAGGTAAGAACCTGACTTTCGAAATCTATAGGGGTGCCCGAAAGTAGATTTTTTAACACAATTAATGACTCCCGCATCGTATTCAACCTGACCGCTTTTTTCCCGATGAGATGAACTGCGGTGTCCCCTGTGCCGATGCCGAGTAGCATTCGACCACCAGAAATGTCATCTATAGAGCCTGCTGCATTAGCCGTTACCGAGAGATGACGTGTGAGTGGGTTAGTCACACAAGTGCCAATAATTGCGGTGCTGGTCGCCTGTGCGGCGAGAGCAAGGGTAGTGTATGGGTCATGCACATGAAATCGGGAGAGGGATACGCTGTCGGCGAATAATATGGGGTCAAAGCCTAAATTTTCGGCTTTTTGTACCATTTCGAGGATTTTTCCGATTGGTGGAAAATCCTGCAAGGGACCAAAGTGCAACCCAACACGCATTGAAGTCCTCCTACGGTCAACTTAAAAGTCTCTATCTATCTGTATTTCACAAGCCTAGAACATAGCCATAGATATTGGAGGTGCGCCTGGAATTCATTTATGAAAATTAGATTAGCATATTGAATAATTGCCAGCTATTGCCAGGTCTTTTGATACTCGGAGGTTTGCAAGTTAGGATATGGAAAAGAAATTTTTAAATTTTTGTTCCGAGACATGAAGCGATACATAAGGCTCTAGATTTCCTGAATTTCTTTGTCTTGCGAAATGTATCGATAGTGTCGGTAATTTTTTGTGTATAGGAGATCTTGAAATGGGAGTTGCTTTTAGTCTTCATCTTGTTCCGGACGATATCGGTGCCCTTGCAAAACGGGCCAAACTTGCGGAGGAGAGTGGTTTTGAGCAGGTGTGGGTGGCAGAAAGTCATCTGACTTGCAGGGATCATAATGTTGCTCTAGCTGTTGCCATCCAGAATACATCGACGGTCAAAATTGGTCCCGGTGTTACTAACCCTGTGCTCCACGATGATTCCGTTGCCGCCAGCACCATTGCTACCTTAGACGAATTGTCAGGAGGGCGAGTTCTTTTCGGCATCGGTTCCGGCGACACTCCCGTATACACGTTGGGTAGAAAGATGGCTCGCCTTGCGACCATGCGCACATCGATACACAGGATTAGAAGTTTGGTCAGAGGTGAGGTGGTTGAATACGAGGAGGGTGTTAACGTCAATATCTGGAGCAAGCGCGATATTCCCATCTACACCTCAGCGGAGGGACCAAAGACACTGAAGATGTCCGGCGAAATCGCTGACGGTGTAATTGTCGGCTCCGGTGTTTATAAAGAAACTGTCGAATGGGTGTTGAGGCACCTGAATGATGGAATTGCGGAAAGACAGGATAATCTAGGTGCGATGGATATTATCTTTGGAGCTGTTGTCTCTGTGGATCGGGACGGCCATGCCGCAAGAGAAAAAGTCAGATCTCGTGTCGCTAACCGGGCACATCATAATTTCAGGATGACACTTGATTCGGTGCCCGAAGAGTATCAGCCTGAAATTCAAAATCTTCTCGATAATTTTGATGTGAGCAACTGGCGCCACCCCAAACATGTGCCGCTCATTACGGATTACATTCTAGACCGGTTCACAATTACAGGAACTCCCGAGGATTGCGTAAAGCGAATCAAGGAAATTGAAAGCTTTGGGGTAAAAAGCATCATGATTGATCCGCCGTCGCAAGATTTTGACGAGTCACTCGAACTGTTTGCCAAAGAAGTTATGCCTCATTGCATGTGATGGAGGAACTCATGTCGGATCGTAGCCGGTTAAGTCATAAATGGATCTCCGAGGAATTCTATAAGGTTCATGACGTTTATGCTTTTCGCTCAACGATGTTTGTGGAGTGGGGTTTCCGTCCCGCCGATGTGAAACGCACTACCGAGCGAATTAAGGTGCCGGGTGCTGTGGTTAAGGAGTGGGCAAGAACGGCGGCCCAAGAAGAGGGATTTGCCCGTGAAGCTGAGGAGGCTGGACACCGTGAGAGCGCGGCAGAGTTGTACTATCGTGCCGCTCTATACTATGGACCCGCATGCGGTACGATTCATACGAACAGCCCTCGCAAGCAAGAACTCTACGCCAAGATGATCGCGTGTTATGAAAAATTCATCGAGTTGTTTGAAGAGGCGCCTGTCGAGCGGGTGGAAATACCGTTTGAAAGCGGTAAAAGTATCCCTGGGATACTACAGACAGTTCCGGGGGTTGAAAATGCTCCCTGTGTTTTGGTGGTCCCTGGTATGGATACCATCAAGGAGTATATGCCTAGTCCTTATCACAATCATTTCCGCCGCCGAGGTATAGCGACTCTAAGCATCGATGGTCCTGGCCAGGGCGAGAGTAATGTGAGGGAAAATTGGGTGACGCTAGATAATTTTGAACGGGCAGGTTCTGCGGCGATCGATTATCTTGAAGGTCGCCCCGAGGTGGATGCATCTAGGGTTGGTCTCTACGGTTGGAGCATGGGAAGCTATTGGGGCCCCCGTGTTGCTGCGCATGATGATCGCCTCAAGGCATGCGTCGGTGCTATGGGTGTTTACCTTCAAAAAGATACGATTTTTAATCTCGGCAAACCAGCTTACCGGACAAACTATATGTATATGTCCGACATTCACGACGAGGATGAGTTTGACGTGATGTTGGAGCAGATGACACTAGAGCCAATCGCAGAAAAAATAGACTGTCCGATGCTCCTCGCGATGGGGGAGTTTGATGAGTTATGTCCTCTTGAAGATGCTGAGCAGCTTTTTGATTTACTCAAGTGTCCTAAAGAGCTCTGGGTGTATGAAAATGAGACGCATACACTGGGTTCCCGACTACCAGATTTTTATCTTGCTGTGGCAGATTGGCTTCTCGATGCGCTTAATGGAAAATTCGACAACGACCATACTCAAAAGCGATTTTTCAATGCTCGATGATAAAAAGCTTTTTTTGTTTCACATCTGACAGTTAAGAATTTTTCACGGGAGGAGAAGGCGATGAAAAAGAGAAGCAGGTTAACATGTCTAGTAGCTACTGCATTGTTCGTCGTGTCGGGTTTCGTTGGTTTTTCTGTGGAAACGGCTACCGCCCAGAAGCGAATTACGATGAAAGGTGGGCAAATTCGTGGTGCCTATAACAGGTGGACCAGTGCCTACGCGGTCTATTTGACGAAGGAATTGAGTGGAATTCAGGTCTCCTCGGAGTCCTCGACGGGCGCCTCCGAGAACGTTCGTTCTGTGAATTCGGGCGCGGTAGAGCTTGCGCTCACCTTTTCGAGCGAAACGTTTCTCGGCTCCCGGGGGAAGGCCCATTATAAAAAGGCCCAGAAAAACCTCCGGACCATGACCTATCTTTTCGGCTCCGTGGGCCATCTGCTCGTGCCGGCGAAAAGTTCGGTAAAGACGATTTATGATCTGAAGGGGAAAACCCTTTCGATGGGTGGGCCCGGCTCGGGTTCGGCGAAAAATCTGACCAACCTCGTCAAGCATCTGGGATTATGGGGCAAGTTCAAGGCAGTCTATCTTGGTCGTAAAAGCCCCGAAGCGATGCGGAACGGAAAAATTATCGGCTACAACTGGCACCCCGGTCTGGGCAACGCGATGATCCGCGATACGGCCACCATGATGAAGATCCGCTTTATCAACATGGACGCCCCCGCGCGGAAATCGGGATTTTATAAAAAATTCCCGTATTACGGCCCGACAGTTATTCCCGCCGGCGTTTATCCCAACGTCAAAGTCGATACCCCGACGTTTGGCACCGGCACGGTCATGATCGCCAACAAGAACGTTTCGGCGGGGCTCATCTACAAGATTATGAAAGCCATGTATTCCGACAAGGGGAGAAAATACATCCTCTCGGCCGCCGGCAAGGTCGCCAGCGAATTGTCGGTCGCCAATGGCATGAAGCTGATCAACGCGCCGCTTCACCCCGGAGCCGTCCGGTTCTGGAAAGAGAACGGAAAGAAGATTCCGGCAAACGTCATGCCGTAGCCGTTTCGGCGATGCGGCAATGGATTATCGGCCCCCGTGCGGCCTGGATTCGCGCGGGGGCCTTCTTCCGGGGGAATAATGGCGACCACCGATGAATCTTCTCAAGAGGTTTCGGCCGGCATCGGGGGGAGCCGCGCATCGCAGCTTGCCGGGGTGTGGGGCTGGCTATACCAGGGCATGGGGGTGTTCCTCGGCCTGTTCGCCATCTGGTCGGCGGGGCCGGGCATTCCCGAGCAAAACCTTCACCTCGGCCTCTACACCTTCCTGACCTGGACGCTGACTTTCCTTCTTTTTCCGGGCAGGAAAGGCACGCCCTGGCGCCCGCCCGGCGCGGAGGATCTGATCCTCGCGGCGGGGCTCACCTTCCTCATCGCCCACGCCATTTTGCGCGCGGACACCGTTGCTGAAAACGGGGCGGTCCTCATCGACTGGATCGGGTGGGGCGCGGCCGTAATGGTGGCAGGATATTCGATTCGCAGACCCTCGGCGTTAAATTTTGCCCTCAAGGGTCTTGCTTTCGTCTGTATGTATTACTACGTATCCCACTATCTCGAACTTCAGGACCGGACCGGCGCCTGGACATCCACGGATTTTTGGATGGCTCTGACGGCCATCGCTCTCTCGCTCGAGGCCGCGCGGCGCGGGCTGGGCCTCTGGATTCCGGGCATCGCCCTGTTCGCCCTCCTGTATGCCCACTTCGGCTGGATATTCCCGGGCCAGCTTTCTCACCGCGGCTCCACGGTTCATCAGATTGTGAACTACACCTTTTATTCTCAGGAAGGCATTTTCGGCGTCATGACGAGCGTCATGGCGACCTACGTTCTTATCTTTATCTATCTTGGCGCGTTCATGAACCGCTCGGGCATGGGGAAATTTTTCATCGATATGCCTCTCGCCCTCGCAGGCGGGACAGCGGGCGGACCCGCGAAGGTGGCGGTTCTGGCCTCGGCGATATTCGGCTCCATCTCGGGGAGCAGCATCGCCAATATCGTATCGACCGGTACCTTCACCATCCCGCTTATGAAAAAGGTGGGGTTCCGCCCCCAGGTGGCCGGGGCGATCGAAAACAGCGCCTCGCTCGGTGGGCAACTCTTACCGCCCGTCATGGGCTCGGGCGCGTTCGTAATGGCCGAGATTACGGGCGTCCCCTATGTCCGGATCATGGCAATCGCCGCCGTGCCCGCTCTTCTTTACCTCTTCTCCATCGGGGCCATCGTTCACTTCGAGGCGAAGAAAAATGGCATCAGAGGGATGGCGGATGATGAGCTCCAGAAGCCGGGTGAGGTGTTCCGGAACGGATGGTTCCATCTGCTTCCCATGGTTGTCCTGCTATTGTTCCTGATCGTGGGCTATTCGCCCGACTGGTGCGCGGCGGTGGCGATTCTCTCCATCGTTTTGATCAACTGGGCCCGTATAGCTCTCCATCGCTACTTTCCCGAAGCTTTTCCGAAACCCGCTGAGATCATGGACCTCCGCGGAATCATTCGCTCCCTGGTTGAGGGAACGGAAAATTCCCTGCTCGTCGGCTCCGCCGCCGCCGCAGTCGGAATCATCGTGGGCATGGTTGCCCTGACGGGCCTTGGCCTGAAGATGAGCTATTTGCTGGTCGCATTTTCGGGGGGCAGCCTTTTATTCGCCATCTTCCTGGTCGGGGTCGCCTCCCTGGTCCTGGGGATGGCGCTTCCGATTACGGCTTCTTATCTCGTTCTCGTGGTGCTAGCCGGTCCGGCGCTTGAAAATCTGGGCGTGCCGCTCATTGCCGCCCACATGATTGTCTTCTGGCTCAGCCAGGATTCGAACATCACGCCCCCCGTCTGCCTGGGCGCCTATGTCGCGGCCTCGATAGCCGGGGCCGACCCCATGAAGACGGGCTGGATGAGTTTCCGGTTCGCGAAAATGCTCTACGTCATCCCGCTACTTTTCGCGTACACGCCGATTCTGCTCACCGGCTCGGCAAGACTCGCCGTCTGGGTCATGGTATTTGCCGTGGCGGGAACATTGGGATTTTCCGCCTGGACGATGGGCTATCTCCGCAGAAAGACAAATATCATCGAATGGGCCGCCCTGGGGGTCTCGGCGGCCTTATGTTTCATCCCCGGCCAGTTGGTATTTCAGGGATGGATTTCGGGATACGCCCTGAACATCTTTGGAGCCTCCTTGCTGGGCGCCATTTATTTCTGGCAGCGGCGAACGCCCGCCGCGCCGCCCGCCGTGCCGGCCGCCGCCTGATCCGGTAGCGGACAGTATAAAAAAAGACCGGCCTTTTGCCGGATGCCCGGAGGAAAACAAAATGGGAAACGATTCCGTCGCTTTGATCGACCGATCGGCCCTGGCCAAAAAAATGAACACCGCTCTCCGCTTCGAGGCGGGAAAGACCGCCGCCGTCACCATCGACTGCCAGCGGGGGAACCTTGAGCCTACAATCGCCTCGCTTCCGGTCCCGGAAGCCGAGTGCGAACGCGTTATCGCGGGGACGAACCGTATGCTCGCCGCCGCCCGGAAGGCCGAATTGCCCATCATTCACGTCTACACGGTTTATGAAGATCCTCTCTTGGGTAAGCATCCCTTTGAGCAGGCCATGCTCGGAGCAAAGGAATCTTTCACGCCTCACCAGCAGAGTGATTTTGCCCGCCATAAATCCCCCGGCTCGCCGGAAGGAGAATTGATTTCCACCTTGGATGTTCAACAAGAAGACTATCTTATCGACAGCAAACGAACTTTCGATATGTTTTACGGGACCCAGCTTGAAGTCCTGTTGCGTGGTCTGGGCGTTGATACGCTTCTCATCGCTGGTTGCAATACGAATACTTGCGTTTTGGCCTCCGTTTTTGGGGCATACTGCCGCAATTACACTGTGGTGGTGCCCTCCGATTGTGTCGCATCGGCCTACGGAGAGGATCTTCATCAATTTGCTCTCTCGAACATTCAACGGCGTCTCGGATGGGTAATCACGTTAGATGAACTCGAGGAAAAGCTAAATTTCCGCGCTGGCGCCCAGAGCGCGGTGCATTAGGAGGATAAGGATGCCCAGCACCACAGAACCAGAATTACGATACCAAGTGGCCCTTGCAGGTAGAATTTTAGGTTTTCTTGGGCAGACGGACGCTATCTTAGGTTTTGTCGGCGCGCGGGCGGCTGACAACGCCTCATTTTGGATGAAGCAAATGCCTATGGGTCTAGACGAAGTGTATCCAGGCGATTTGCTACGTATCGACTACGATGGAAACGTGATTGAAGGGGAAGGGCGAAAACACAACGAGTGGGTGCTTTTCGCCGCCATGTTCAGAGACCATCCTGAGATGGTGGCTGCAGTCCATACACATGCCCCCTACTGCTTGGCTGTAGCCGCCCAGGGTAAGAGCATAGAGCCATTTGATCAGTTTGGCACTTATTTTTACGCGAACGGTGTTCCTCTATATGAAGACACGCCCGATCGTGTCTATACCTTCGAGCTGGCAGAAGCAATTTTGAAGAAAATGGGAAAATGTCCTGCCTCCATCATTACCTATCATGGCATCTTGACTCATGGTGTTAATGTGAGGGAGGCGTGTATGCGGGCCGTATATCTCGAAAAAGCGGCTCAGACGCAACTTCTTGCCTATCAAGGGGGAAATGCTCAGCCGCTCAACGATGAACTTGCGATAAAGCTCGGCCTGAATGCACCCTACGATCTTCTTTATGAATTTACATGGGACTACTACGAGCGCCAAATTCGAGCGCAGGTTCCAGATTTCAAGTTTAACGATTGACCCGAGGGCGGCATGTCGTAGAATGCACTTCCTCGTTTCCGAAAGACTTGTGCAATCCCTATCTGAATACGGCCATGCCCCGGTAGCCGAATTTTAAGGAGAAGTGATGACGGACGAAAAATATCCTCTTTGTCCGGGCCCAGATCCCGATACGAGAACACCGAAACTAAAGCTCCCTCCCGGTTCATGTGATACGCATGCCCACATTTTTGGTGCCGAGGAGAAATATCCACTTTCACCTCGGCGTGGCTACACACCGCCACCTTGTTCTATCGAGGATTATTTCAGGCTTCACGAAATATTGGGGGTCGAGCGTGGTGTATTGATTCAGGCTAGTGCTTACGGCACGGATAACACAATGATTATGGACACGCTTGCCGAAACCGGCGGTCGGCTTCGTGCCGTGGTGGCTGTGGATGGAACAGTAACTGACCAAGAACTTGAGAGAATGAACGAAGCGGGAGTTAGAGGTATTCGGATAAATCTAGCCGATCCCGGCGGCAATCCATTTTCGAATTTTAGCGAAATTGAAGAAATAGCCGAACGAATCAAAGGATTAGGCTGGCACCTTGAATTTCTCCTTCACGCGAATGATTTTCCCGATCTCAGAAAAACTTTCTCGGGCCTGCCAGTGGATTCGGTGTTTGGTCATCTGGGGTATGTGCCCACGTTGAAGGGAGTTGAAGACCCCGGATTTCAGGAATTTCTCGATTTAGTACGAGATGGACAGGCCTGGGTGAAGCTTACAGCACCAAATAGGATTACTGGGCTCGAGCGCCCGCCATATACAGATGTCGATCCTTTTGGTCGAGCGCTTGTTGAAGCCAATAAAGACCGAATGTTGTGGGGGTCTGATTGGCCACACGTTTTTTTCTATAAATTCACGCCTAACGATGCGGATCTTCTCGACCAACTTGCCGACTGGGCACCGGATGAGGCAGTTCGTAATAAAATTCTCGTAGACAATCCCGCTAAGCTTTATGGATTTTAGTTAGGGGGAGATGTTCGGAAAGGGAGACAAATTATGACTTCAGATAAAGTGCGTCTTGGTGTTATCGGAGTTGGGCGATGGGCTGGCATGCTTGCGGACGCTCTTGGACGTGGTGGTGAGGGTGAAATCATTTCTGGATTTTCGAGGACGGAGGAAACACGAAAAGCGTTTGAAAAGGAAGTGGGTTGCCGGTCGGCGTCTAGTCTCGATGAACTGCTTAATGACGATGAAGTGGAGGGCGTGATTATCGCAACGCCTCATACTACGCATGGCGACATGATCATCGAGGCGGCCTCGGCGGGTAAGCATGTTTTTGTTGAAAAGCCGTTTACTCTCAAAGTGGCTGACGGCAAACGGGCAATCAAGGCGGCGGAAGATGCCGATGTTATTTTGCAGGTTGGGCACCACCGCCGAAAGATGGGTGCCACACGCCGCCTTCGCGAGATGATTGACAATGGCGAATTGGGGATGCTTCATCAGCTTGAGGCAAACATCACGAACACTAATGGCCAAGTGCCGCGCCAAGGTTGGAGGAACGATAGGGAGGAGTGCCCAATCGGTGGCATGGGGGCGCTTGGTGTCCATAAATTGGACAACTTCCACTACCTTGCCGGGCCCGTGAAGCGGGTATTTGCTTTCAGTAAGAAACTTTTCGCGGGGGGGAATCTCGACGACGTTTCTGTCATCGGAATGGAGTTTGAGAGTGGTCCGCTCGGCTATCTTCAGACGTGTATCGTTACACCGACACTAATTTCAACGGCTGCATATGGCACTGAGGGTTGCGGCTGGAGCGAGGAAGACGGCTCGAAACTGTATTATCAGAAAAAAGATGAGACTTCCCGTTGCGAACTTCCTGTGGAAAAAGGCGATGCCCTGGCGGCTGAACTGGTGGAATTTAGCCGTTGTATTAGAACGGGAGACAAACCTGAAGTTGGTGGTGCCGAGGGTCTGGAGGTTGTAGCGGTATTCGAGGCTATCGTAGAGAGCGTGAATACCAGCAAGGCGGTTGATGTATCGGATTTTAGGTAGGGAAATTGGATGTAGGGGGGGGGAGTATGATTAAAAAACTGCTCGGGGAGCAACCGAAAATCATCAATATTGGTCTGGATGGTTTTTTTCGAGACTTGAAAAATAGAAGCGTACCAGTTGTGCATTTAGACTGGTCTCCTCCAGCCAGCGGTGATTCAAGGCTGGCCAATCTATTGAGTAAGCTAAAATCGATTTAACAAGTCTTGAGGTATTCTAAACACAAATGAGAGAGTCAAAAGTCATCAATTATATTCGGAGAGGATTCTATCTCGACTCGGTAGCACTCATGCGCCTGTCTCAGCAAATTTCTGCGCTTCCCGGTGTTGGTGCCGCAGCGATGATGATCGGAACGGATTCAAACAAGGGGGTCTTGGACGAAGCCGATCTGCTTGCGGATGAAGGGCGTGAGGTGGGTGCAAATGATTTGATAATTGCTTTAAAGGTAGCCGATGGAGAATCAGGAAAAAATGCACTCGAGGAGGCAGAAAATCTTCTTGATTCACCCTCTCTCCGCAGTGGAGGTGTAGGTGATTGGTTTCCCAGGACGATGGACACGGCATTAGCTGCGCTGCCTGGTGCGAATTTATCTCTTATCTCGGTTCCTGGTGAATTTGCTGCGGTTGAATCGCGTAAAGCTCTTCAAAATGGACTTCACGTGATGCTTTTCAGTGACAATGTATCGATTGTAGATGAGTTATCGCTAAAGCTAGAGGCTAAGGAGCGTGGGTTGTTGTTCATGGGACCTGATTGCGGTACTGCCATTTTGGGAGGTGTTCCCCTTGCCTTTGCCAACGAAGTGCCGCGAGGAGATGTGGGTATCATTTCCGCTGCGGGTACAGGACTTCAGGAAGTTTCGAGTCTCATCGCCAGGAATGGCGGCGGTGTGTCGCATGGAATTGGTGTTGGAGGGCGGGATTTAAGTGAAACCATCGGGGGTATTATGACTTTGATGGCAATAGATGCGCTTGACGAAGATTCTGCGACGCACCGAATAATCCTGATTTCGAAGCCGCCGTCGGAAAAAGCGGCCAGCCTGATTTTTGAACGTATTGAAAAATCGTCTAAAAAATTCACAGTTTGTTTCTTGGGGCTCGATGCCAAAGATCTTCCAGTGAACGCGCATTCCGTATCTACACTGACGGCTGCTGTGGAAGACGTTCTTGGCGATAAAATTACGCGGCCCCGGGTTGTTGAAAATACGGCCAGCGTTACTGCCCAAAGCCTTGAAAAAGGACGTACGCTAATACGTGGAATTTATTCAGGGGGTACTTTGTGTGCAGAGGCACAGGTAATTTTTCTTTCTGAAGGCGAAACGTTATTTTCAAACACCCCGGTGCCGGGTGCTAGAGGTTTGGATGAGGCAGACGATAAAACCCATTCAATTCTTGATCTTGGAGCAGACGAATATACCGTTGGGCGACCTCATCCAATGATCGATCCTACGCTAAGGAATGATCTCATGTCTCGATCTCTTGTGGAGCCCGGAGTCGCGGTGATTTTGATGGATGTGGTAATTGGCCATGGAGCCCATGCCGACCCAGCCGCTCAGATTGCCGAGACGATATGTGGGGTTTCAGAGGGAAAAGCCAGTGTGGTCGCTTCTGTTTGCGGGACAGAGGAAGACTCGCAGGTGTATTCGGAGCAGGTGAGAAAACTCGAATCTGTGGGAGTTGTTGTAGCACCCTCAAATGCGCTTGCAACTGAAGTTGCGTTGAGTATCTCTAGGCGAAAGTTTTGAAATGTCCGTGATTGAACTTATTTCAATGACATCACTGTGAGTGTTTTATTTTTTATCTCGATTAAAAATGATCGTTAGATTTCTGTTGAAGAAATAAATTTTATAATTGCCTAAAACTGCTCTGGTGAAAAATGATCAATCCGAGAATGCAATACAAAAAAAGAAAAATTGAAATCCACGGAAAGCAGATGGCCTATGTTGATGTGGGCGAGGGAGAGCCCATAGTATTTCTTCACGGCAATATCACCTCGTCGTTCATGTATCGGAATATTATTCCGTACGTCGAGCCATTTGCCCGTTGTATTGCCGTCGATAATATTGGTCAGGGGGATTCGGACAAACTTGAAGGTTCGATGTACAGACTTAAAGATCATCAGAAATTCACGGACGGGTTTATGGATGCTATGGGCCTTGGGGGAAACGTTACCATCATGGTGCATGATTGGGGGGCGCAGCTCGGCTTCACATGGGCAAACAAGAATCGGGGTGCCATGAAAGCCATTGCCCAGATGCAAGGCGTCCTCGGAGATTTCAAATGGAGTCACTGGCCCGAGCAGGTGCAGGTTCTATTTAAAAGATTTCGCTCTCCCGAGGGTGAAGAGATGGTTCTGGGTGAAAATCGATTCGTCGAGAACGTGTTGCCTGCGATGACTCTCCGGAAACTCACAGAAGATGAGATGAATGAGTACCGGCGGCCTTATCAGAATCCCGGAGAGGATAGGAGGCCAACCCTAACCTGGCCGCGAGAAATCCCCATCGAAGGATATCCGTCCGATGTGCTCCGGGTGATTGAGGAGAACAACAGGTGGCTGGCCGAATGCCCGTTGCCAAAGCTATTTATCAATTCTGAACCCGGCGCGGTCTTGATTGGTGAGCACCGCGATATGGTTCGGCGCTGGCCGAATCTAACTGAAGTGACAGTCAGTGGGCTTCATTACATTCATGAAGACTCACCCGACGATATTGGTCGTGCCTTGGCCGATTGGTATAAATCCATCAGTTGAATAATGGCGCTATAGCGCTGTCGTTCCGCCGTCGCTCGTAACAATCGCACCGTTCATGAAGTCGTTTTCCTCCGATACCATAAATACGGCAACGTTTGCCATCTCGTCGGAGGAGGCGAATCGTTTTACGGAAATATTTTCTAACTTGGACTCGGCGTATTCGGGTCTGTCTTCATGGATTTTCTGTACCCGTTCGGTCTCCGTCGTACCGGGGGCGAGGCAGTTTACCCGGATGCCATGTGGGCCCAACTCGGTGGCCAGAGCGCGAGTCATATTGTGTGTTGACGCTTTTGTCGTGCAGTAGAGAGCGTTGTTTTCTATTCCAATCATGGCATGGATCGAACCGATGACTAGTATTCTTCCGCTCTTTTGCGCTTTCATTATTTTGGCGGCTTCAATCGAGGCGCGGAATGGCGATTTTGAATTGACCTCGAAAAGGAAATCTACTTCCGCCCCCGTGAATTCAGTGAGAGGTTTGTGGTTTCTCCCTCCGGCGCAACTGACAAAAATATCCAGACCGCCGAGAAAGTCAGCTCCGTCGGTAATAACGGTGGCCGCGTTATTCGAGTTTGAAAGATCGTAGCATTTGCCACCGGCTTTTATGCCTTCGGCTGTGCAGGCATCGATAGTTTTTTTCAGCCCCTCTTCATTGGTGCCTCCGGCAGCCCAGATGGAAGCGCCTTCGGCGGCGAATCGTTTGGCAATCGCGGCGCCGATACCCGACGAAGCGCCCGTGATAATTGTTTTTTGACCTTCAACTCTTTTGCTGGACATGATTTTCCTCATCCTCTGGTAGATTCAAAAAAACTAATTAGACATTAATTGGTATCTGCAACCATTGCCTGGATATCGTATTCCGCATCCGGGACCAATCGAGGAACAGGTTCACCTTTGAGAAAGCATATGAGGTTTTCTGCAGCTTGTATCTCCATCCTCAAACGCGAGGATTTGGAACTCGCCCCCATATGGCAGGTGAGTATGCAATTTTCGATTCCAATAAGCTCACCATCGTAGGGCTCGCGCTCGAAGACATCGAGAGCGGCTCCGCCCAGTTTGCCTGATCTTAGGGTCTCGGCCAGCGCAGCCTCATCGACCAGACCGCCCCGGGCGGTGTTGATGAGGATAGCGTCAGATTTCATCGTCGCCAAAGATTCACGGCTGACCACGTATCTCGAAATCGGGGTGACGGGTACGTGTAGACAAACAACATCCGCTTCCTTGAATAGTTGCTCTTTTTCCACCCAATCTATGCCTAATTCTTCGCCGAAGGCGGTATCTGGTTCTAAATCGTTGGCGATAATCTTCGCACCGAAGGCGGAAAGATGACGCGCCACCCGCTTTCCAATTCGACCAATGCCAATGATCCCAACGGTGAGTTCCTCAAGGGAACGTCCCATTACCCGTTTCCATTTTCCATTTCGTAGAGATGAGTCCGCCTCTTTCACCCCACGTAGAAGTGTTAGCACATGGCTTACGGTCAATTCAGTTACTGCCTGGGCGTTGGCGCCGGGAACATAAGATACCGGAATATTCCTTTTGCGGGCTTCGAGCAGATCGACGCTATCAAGACCTACCGAGCAGCGCGAAATGAATCTTAATTCGGATGAGGAATCCATCACGCCTGCCGTTATCGGTTCGGCGCCTCCGATAATGGTGTCACACCCTGAGATAAGGTCCTTCATCTCTGATTCAATTAAAATACGCCCGTGGGGATTAAACACGCATTCAACGCCGGCCTCCTCGAGCATTGTCACAGGGAGCGGATCAATCTGGCCAAATCGCTCGGGAGAAATCAGTGTTCTTGCAATGGGCTGATCGGCTCCTGTTGGGGTGTTGGTGCTCATGCATACATCTCCGTTTTGGGCCTTTTCATTTTCGCAAGGCGCAATAGGTGTCAAATGTGGTGGACAGGCGACTTAAGCTAACGAAAGGAGGGGAATTTTGTCAAGAAGCGGGGGGTGGAACTGGAATTTTTTTGCGGGTCAATTCTCTCCTACCCTTGTAAAAAGAAGGAGGGGGGGCGCTGGATACGCCATTCTTCATTGCCTAAAGATCGGTTATCTAGGCAGCGATTTTGAGTCCTCTTTCTGCCTCCCTCCAGCGCTCATCAAAGTTCTTCGATTCTTGGCGATTTACTTCTTCTTCCTTGAAGTGCATGTAGGCGAAACAGAAAAATACCAGACACCAAAATGGCAGGAACCAAAGAGGTTTACTGGACTGCAGGCCACATATGAAATCCACAGCACAGGCGGCAGCCCAGCCCATCAGGCCCGAGGGGAGTGCGAGGAGTATTGTCCAAACGCCAGCATCTATAAAAACTCTAAATCGGGGTGAGATGTCTAGTTTCTCAATGATTTTCATCTTGCTTCCCATCCTTTCTTGTAAAGCCGCACCGGCTTTCTTGTTGACCTATATTTAATATCGTCCCCTCGGGAATTGTCTGTATTCAAAGCTTTCCGTTTGGTGTCTTCGGTCACCCACATGTAAACGAAATAATTGCAAAAAGAGCGAGTAATCGAATACAAAACAATGGATTAGAAATAGAAATGATTTGAATTTGGAATTTGGAAGGGGGGGAGATGGTCTTGAATCTTCTATTGGACATACATACGGTTTTAGGGAAATTTAGGGGTTAATCTATCAGTATGGGGAGATTGGCTCCTCCCCGTTAGGTGTCGGTTGCTTAATGTTTGTCCCGTAGGACGCGCCTGAGAATTTTGCCGCTCCTGGATTTCGGAATTCGATCTATGAATTCGATCTCACGGATTTGTTTGAAGCCCGCTACCTTTCCGCGTACAAATTCGATTATCGCCTCAGGTTCTGCCTTTTCTCCATCTTTTAATACGATGAAGGCTTTTGGGATTTCTCCGGCCTCATCGTCAGCCTTCGGTATCACGGCGGCGTCCGCCACTTGGGGATGTTGGTGCAGCAATGATTCTAACTCGGCTGGTGCCACTGAAAATCCCTTGTATTTAATCATCTCTTTGAGTCGATCAACGATGTAGACGTAACCGTCTTCATCGATTCGAACGATGTCGCCGGTAAGAAACCAGCCGTCTCTAAGCACTCGGGCTGTTTCCTCGGGCGCATTCCAGTACCCTTTCATGACTTGAGGGCCCTTAAGAGCGAGTTCTCCGATCTCGCCGAGAGGCATATCTCGCTCTCCAGTTTCGAGGTCAACCACTTTTTGTTCGAGATCAGAAACGGGAGGCCCGATAGAGTTCTCCTTAACCATTTCTTCATCAATCGGATTCATGTGGGTGAGAGGGGAGGTCTCGGTCAGGCCATATCCCATGAATGTGAGACAACCGGTTTTCTCTTGGGTGAGACGCCTAATTTCGGACGGCAGTGGTGCTGCGCCGCTCATAATATAGCGGAGCGAGGAAAGATCGTAGCTCTCCGTATTTGGATGGTGGACGATGTCGAGAAGTGCGGGAGGAACGGTATAGAAAAGTGTGAGCTGATGTCTCTCGACCAGTTCCAGTGATTCTTCGACATCGAAGCGACGCATAAGCACCTGTTTGCCGCCGGCGAGTATTAAGCCGCCCATGATCAGCGTTCCGTAAATATGATAAAGGGGAAGAAAGTTCAGCGCCCCGTCACGCTCGCTGATTTTGTGGTTGTCCACGAATTGATGGTAATTCCGCACCAAATTTCGGTGGGTGAGCATTACGCCCTTGGGCCGGCCCGTTGTACCGCTAGAGTAGGGTAGTGCGATTAGGTCATTGGCCTGATCAATTGTCGGCTCATCGGGCTGTGTGTCCACCTCTCCTGCAATCCATTCGTCAAACCCGATGCAATCAGGTGGTGCCTTGCCTTCGGTGACTATAATGTTCTTAAGGTTAGGCAATTTGTCGCGAACGCTTAGGATAGTGGGAAGAAGTGATTCATGGACGATCACGATTTTAGCTCCGGAGTCTTCTAGTTGGTAGCGGACCTCTTCTTCTTTATAGGCGGGATTGAGAGAGGTGAGGATCGCACCCGTCTTCGAGCCCGCGAAGAAGGCAACTTCGAACTCTATCGAGTTGGGGACGAGGAGCGCGACACGGTCTCCTTTTTGAATGCCAAGGTGTGTGAGACCCCGGGCGCAGGCATTTGAGCGGCTTTCGAGTTCTCCAAAGGTAAGTTCACGCTCACCATCCACGATCGCAATTTTATTCGAAAGATGATCGAGCGCCTGGCGCAATAGCCCATGATAAGGGTAGCCGGGATATTTTAAAGGGGCTCGAAAGTTGCGCGGTGGTTTTTCGGATTGAGGCAAGGCCGGAGAACCTCCGAGAAATGAACTAAAGACGCGCCGTCAAGGCTCTAAGTTCTTCGATTAACACTCGTTCATTCTCGGAATAATCTACTGGAACCTCAAGGATATGAACTCCCGATGAGTTGATACACTTGTTTAAAAGGCCAGGGAGCTGATTGGTCACCTCAACGCGGTGCCCGTGGGCCCCATAGCTTTCAGCGTATTTTACGAAATCAGGGTTGTCGTAGTCGAGGCCGTATTCGGGAAACCCGGCGCCCGCCTGCTTCCATTTAATCATGCCGTAGGCGTTGTCGAGGAGGATGAGCACAACGAGGTCGAGCCCGAGCCGGACGGCGGTCTCAATCTCCTGGGAGTTCATCATAAATCCGCCGTCGCCGGCGATGGCCATGACTTTTCTGCCGGGATGGACGATTTTCGCAGCCATCGCCGAGGGGAGACCCGCGCCCATCGTCGCCAGGGCGTTGTCGAGAAGGACGGTGTTGGGTCCGTGGGCCTTGTAGTTTCGGGCGAACCAAATCTTGTATACCCCATTGTCGAGCGCGATTATGCCGTCAGAGGGCATGGCCTCACGGACGGTAGCGACAAGGTACTGGGGTATCACAGGAAACGTCTCGCTCTCGCTTTTGTCCTGGACGTGAATTTCAACCTGTTCTTTCACCCGGTCAAAGTAGCTGAAGTCCCAACCCGGGTTTTTGCTGAGAAGGGCTGTCAGGCTTTCAATCGTGCTGGCAATATCACCCACGACGTCGAGCTGGGGAAAATACACTTCATCCACGTTCGAGGTGAAGTTGTTGATGTGGATGACCTGCGCTCCTCCGGGTTCCATGAAAAACGGTGGTTTTTCGATTACATCGTGACCCACATTGATAATTAGATCAGCCTGATGAATCGCCCAGTGAAGATAATCGTTATCCGACAGAGCAGCGGTGCCGAGGAATTTGTAGTGTCGCTCGTCGATCACGCCTTTGCCCATCTGGGTGTTGAAAAAGGGAATTTCCGTTTTGTCGACGAATCCGGTGAGCGCTCTCCCTGTTCTGTTGCGGTTGGCGGCGGCACCGATGAGCAGGAGCGGCATCTTGGCAGCGTTGGTCATCTCGGCCGCCTGGGCGATGATTTTGGCATCTGCACTTGGGCGGCGACCCCTGAAAACTTCGAAAGTTGTGGCGGCACTTTCCTCGGAGGCGATGTCCTCGGGCAGTTCGATGTGAACGGCACCTGGGCGCTCCTCTTGGGCGATGCGTATTGCCTCGCGGACGAGGACGGGTACGTTGTCGCCGTTTACAACTTGCTTGGTGAATTTGGTGAGCGGGCGCATCATTTCGACAATATCAATAATTTGGAAACGGCCTTGTTTGCTTTTCTTGATCGGTTTCTGGCCCGTAATCATCAAGATTGGCATAGCGCCGAGTTGGGCATAGGCCGCAGGGGTGACGAGGTTGGTGGCGCCAGGGCCGAGGGTGGCCATGCAGACGCCGACCTTGCCGGTCAGGCGACCATAGGTGGCTGCCATGAAGCCCGCTCCTTGCTCATGGCGGGTGAGAATTAGCTTGATTGAGGAGGTTCTTAGAGATTCGAGAATGTCGAGATTCTCCTCTCCCGGAATTCCAAAGATATACTCAACCCCTTCTTGCTCAAGGGCGCGCACAAAAAGATCGGATGCTTTCACTGAATGCTCTCCTCAAAATTCCATTCGTTTGTGCTGTTTTCCAATGTTTATGAGCTACCGAATGACTCGCAGATTGAGGCCATGTATTTGGCCCCGTCAATCAAGTGTTCAATCTTTAAATTTTCATTGGCGCTGTGTGTTCTGGCAGAAATGTATCCAACTCCTGTGCCTACGAGGGGAATCCCGAGCGTTCGTATGACCATCCAGGTAGGTGTACTACCGCTTCCAAATGGGTTGATCGTAGGAGCGGTATTGTAAACCCATTGCGATGCCGATTCGCATGCCTCCACGACCAGGCTTTCGGGGTCACTTTTCGCAGGAAGGGATTTGAAAAGAAGTTCGACTTCGATGTCCTCGAAGTCGTGGCGATCCAGGTGGCGACGGACGCAATCGCGGATCTTTTCGGGGTCTT
Organism: Nitrospinaceae bacterium; assembly: GCA_018669005.1. NCBI lineage: Bacteria > Pseudomonadati > Nitrospinota > Nitrospinia > Nitrospinales > Nitrospinaceae > Nitrospinaceae bacterium. The sequence goes on along the minus strand of JABJAL010000096.1, from coordinate 33,445 downwards.
GATCCACCACTAGTCGACAATCGAGTTTCGCGCGTGCTCGACCCGAAACGATGGTCTTGACCCCCTCGCCGGTGTAGCCAGCGTCCATTCCCGCAATGTTGAATGAGGGATTCGTTAGATGACGTCGGGGGAGATCTTCATCGGGCAGGTTGAGGGCGAACTGCCGGAGTTCGAATTTCTTCTTCCGCTCTTTTCCGTCGTAGGGCTTCATGCGGCGGACAAGCTCTTCTTCTTTTTCGGTGAGCGGGACGACATCGTCGTAAAATCCCTCGACGAGTACTTTTTCATCCTCTCCCTTCATGGTGGAGAGCGCCCAGTTGAGCCGCCAGGCGGCGTTCTCATAAATCTGGGCGTGGCTACTGTGGAAATCGACATTCGCCGTTCGACAGGATAGCTCAAGGTAGCAAAGTCCCTTGTTTCCCAGCGAGAGGACGGGTTCATTCTCCCGGAAGGTGTCCTCCCAGATGCACCCGTCCGCGGCGAGGGTGTTCTTGTTCTCGTTAATGAAGGGCAGGAGTGAAGTACTGCCTATCTCTTCTTCTCCTTCGATGATGTATTTAACTGAGCAGGGTAGCTCCCCCCGTATTGCTAAAAAGGCTTCGAAGGCGGCAAGTCGGCTGATGATGTTGCCTTTGTTGTCAGTTGCACCGCGCGCGATGACATGACCGTCGACCACGTTTGCATCAAAGGGGGGGCTTGCCCATTCGCTTACCGGATCGGGGGGTTGTACGTCGTAGTGATTGTAGAAAAGAAGAGTCTTTGCCCCCGAGCCAGTGATGTGTCCTGTTATGATGGGATGCCCTTCAGTTTTATGTTTTTTTGCATCGAGACCAGTTCGCCTAAGACGCTCCTCGATAAGCTGTGACATTTCCTCGATTCCGATATGGGTAGTGGAAATGCTTTTCTGGCGGCAGAGCTCTTGAAGATCTGCGACGATCTGATCGGTGTGGTCGTCAATGTATTGGAAGATAGGTTTCATGGCATCAGGTTTGTTCACGGGAAGTCTCCTGCATTGTCTGACCCAAAAAGCGAGGATAGATTGTAATTTACCATGATGTGAATATATGATGCCCTAACAGTTCAATAATTGAAATTATTACACATAGAGTCCAGCGCTGCTATATTGGATGGTGGCTCAGGCTCGTGCATTAGTTAAATAGGGGGATGTTTCATGTCGGATGCACCTGCGAGTAATACTTGGTTTACCTATTTTCCTGAAGATTATCGTTGGTCGGCTGCTTTATGCGGAATGCTTTCGGGCGCCCGATTCGGGGCCACGGAGATTGGCGAGCTCGACCAGGTGGGACGTCGGCTATCTAAAAAACTTGGGGACGATAACCACTGGTTTCGCGAATGGGTTCGGATGGCTGATCATGTCCGAGGCCTCGGCCTTGCGGCGGAGAGAAAAAAACAAAGCCTCTCGGCTTGCTCTCACTACCTTCGGGCTTGTAATTACTACCAGATGGCCGAACGTTTTAGAACGCCTAAGGATAAGCTGGCCATCGATGCATTTAAGAAGGGGGTAAATTGTTTTCATCGTTTCACGCGCCTCACGGACAGACCGAAAATTGAAATAGTCGAAGTTTCTTTTGAGGGTCGTAAAAAGCTTCCTGGATATTTTGTTCACGCTCAGAATACGAAAAAGGCGAAGCCCCCGGTTGTTGTGTTTTTCGACGGCCTCGATGTCACCAAGGAGCTTCAGTACATGCGTGGGGTGGAGGACATCACCCGCCGCGGGATGAGTGTCCTCATAATGGATGGGCCTGGAACGGGCGAGGCTATTCGGATGCGCAAAATCTACTTACGCCATGATTACGAAGCTGCCGGTTCCGCCGCTTTAGATTATCTTGAGACGCGCAAGGACGTGAACGCGAAAAAAGTGGGTGTTATGGCCATCAGCCTTGGGGGCTACTATGCACCCCGAATGGCCAGCATGGATCGGCGCTTCAAGGCTTGCCTGGCCTGGGGTGCGATTTGGGACTATCACGCCACGTGGAAAAAGCGTATTGACCAGGCCTTCAAAACAGAGCTTTCCGTGCCAGGCCATCACATTCAATGGATTCTAAATGCCAAAACCATGGATGATGCTCTCGCAAAGCTTGACGGCTTTCGTCTCGATGGCGTTGTGCAGAAAATGCGCTGTCCCTTCCTTCTCGTTCATGGAGAGGGCGACAAGCAAATCCCAATGAAGGATGCCCGTGCGCTCTATAACGCGGTTGGCTCGAAGGACAAAACCATGAAGGTGTTCACCGTGAAAGAGGGTGGCTCGCAGCATTGCCAACGAGACAATCTGTCGATAGGTACGGCCTACATGTTCGACTGGCTAAAAGAAAAACTCGGCGCCTGATATCTTTTTTAAATGCATTTAATTTCAGGAGCGGCGCCGGAGCGTCTGCTCTCCTCGATTTGGAGAATGAATAATGGCAAGAAAGCCTAAGGCATTAGCGAAAGCCACATGGTTCACTTATTTTCCCAACGACTATCGTTGGTCGGCGGGTATCAGCATTCTTTGTTCTATGGCCAACACCGGTGGAGCCACGATGGGTGAAATCGATCAGGTGGGCCGCAAGCTGTTGAAAAAAGTAGGGGATGACAATCTCTGGTTCCGCGAATGGACTGAAATGGGAGACCATCTTCGTGATTTAGGCATGGCGGCAGAGCGGAAAAAGAACAATCTAAGTGCCGCAGATTTTCATAAACGAGCGTGCATGTACTATCAGTTGGGTGAGCGCTTTCGGACGCCCAAGGATAAGAAGGCGAATGCTGTTTACCGAAAGTCCCTCGATTGTTTCGCAAGGTTTATGCGGCTCACGGATCGCGCTCGAATTGAAAAAGTTGAATTGCCCTTCGAAAAAGGTAAAAAGCTTCCGGCCTATCTGGTTCATGCCCAAAATACAAAAAAAGCAAAGCCCCCTGTCGTTGTTTTCTTTGACGGTTTCGATGTCAGCAAAGAAATACAGTATGTGATGGCGGCCGAGGACCTTATACGGCGGGGGATGAGCGTTCTACTCGTGGATGCTCCTGGTAATGGCGAGGCTATCCGTTTCCGTAATCTATATTTGCGCCACGATCACGAGGTGGCTGGTTCTGCTGCACTAAATTATCTGGAAAAGCGAAAAGATGTGAACGCCAAACAGGCAGGTGTTATGGCGATCAGCCTGGGCGGTTATTATGCTCCCCGCAATGCCAGTATGGAGAGGCGTTTCAAGGCTTGTGTCGCATGGGGTGCGCAGTGGGACTATCAAAGAATTTGGAAAGATCGCATCTCTGCGGCTTACAAAACGGCACTATCGGTTCCGGGGCATCACCTCTCCTGGATTTTCAACGTGAAAACGATGGATGAGGCTTTGGTGAAACTCGAAGGTTTCAAGTTGGGTGGGGTGGTGGAGAAAATGCGCTGCCCGTTCCTGATTGTTCATGGTGAGGATGATCAGCAAATTTCCATGAGCGTTGCCCGTAGACTCTTCAACGCAGCGGGTTCCAAGGATAAGACCCTCAAAGTGTTCACCGGAAAAGAGGGTGGCGCGCAGCATTGCCAGATGGACAATGTGCCTCTCGGAGTCTCTTATATTTCGGACTGGCTAAGGGAGAAGCTTAAAGCTTAGGACGCGATGCCATTTAGTCGGCCAGCCGCTTCATCTTCGGGTCGAGGACGTCGCGAAGCAAATCGCCTAGCACGTTCACGCTCAGAACTGTGAGCATCAGGACTATGCCGGGGAAAAGGGATATCCACCAAGCGGTGTCCAAAAAGGAGCGGCCATCGGCGAGCATGCCACCCCAAGTGGGGGTGGGGGGTGGGACACCCAGGCCAAGAAAAGAAAGAGCGGACTCGATGATGATCATTCGTCCAAGATAAAGCGTAGCAATAACTATAGTCGTGGATATGACGTTGGGGAACAGGTAGACGATCAAGATACGAAGCGTGCCGCAGCCAGCAGCTTTTGCACCAACGATAAACTCATTTTCTTTTATCGACAAAACCTCCCCTCGCACCACGCGGGCATAGACTATCCATGTCCGCAACGAGATGACGAGAATAATGTTTTGCAGGCTTGGTCCCAGTATGGCGACCAGGCTGATCGCCAAGAGAATGAAGGGCACAGCCAGGGCCGTATCTATTATTCGGCTAATGATGGTGTCGACCCAGCCTCCGAAATAGCCAGCTACAATTCCAATTGTGATTCCGATTATGCCGCTGAAAAAAACTGCGGCGATTCCAACGATGAGCGAGATTCGGGAGCCCCAGATTATTCGGCTTAGGATGTCACGACCCTGCTCGTCGGTTCCGAGGTGGTAGACGTTGCCAGCCTTATCGATGAAGCCAGGTGGTTTGATGTGTCGGTTTAAGTCCTGACTGACCGGGTCGAGTGGCGAGAACACCTGGGGAACGATGGCGAACAAAACCACGAAAAGTAGGCAGATTATTCCTAGGATGGCGGGCGGGCGTTTTTTCAACTCCCTGATGGCAAGTTGGAAGTCTGATGGTCCTCGGGCCTCGTCCTCGAACGCGGTGGCTTTAAATGTCTGGGATTGTTCGACTGCCATGTGTGCTCCCGATCCGATGAGTTAGCTGTAGGATATCCGTGGGTCGAGCCAAGCGTAGAGAAGATCCACGACCAAATTCACGAATACGAAAACGAACGCCAGAAGGGCCACTGCGGCCTGTACGATGGGGTAGTCTTGATTGCTGATGGCGTCCACCACCAGAAAGCCTACGCCGGGCCATGCGAAAACAGCTTCGGTGACGACAGTGCCACCGAGGAGAATACCGAGTTCAAGCCCCACGAGAGTTACCACTGGAATAGATGCATTTTTCAATGCATGGCGGATAATGACAATCCATTCAGTGATTCCCTTAGAGCGAGCCGTTCTCACATAGTCCATCTCAAGAACTTCTAGCATCTGGGAGCGTACAAGGCGCGTGATGCGTGCCGTAGCATAAAGTCCTGCTGTAACTGCAGGTAGGATGATGTAATACCAGGCTTCGAACCCTGAGGTGGGAAGCCAGCCGAGATAAACCGAGAAAAACATAATGAGCAAAAGACCTAGCCAGAAATTGGGCATCGATTGACCGAACATCGAACCGATAGAACTTGTGTGGTCTATCCATGTGTTTCTAAAAGTCGCAGACAGAACACCTGCCGGTATTGATATCAATATGGCGATAATGACTGCCGTAAAAGCCAAAAGAACAGTGTTTGGGAAATGCTCAAGAACGAGGCCCATAGCGGGTATCTCGTGACGATATGAGAAGCCAAAGTCCCCGCGTATGACTCCCAGGGTCTTCACTCTTTCGGCATTTCCGATGTCTACATCTGGTGTCTTGATGTTCTGAATTCTACCGATTAAGAGGCGATCAATCGTGTCTACCCCGAATATGAACTTGGCAAATTGGATGGGGAGAGGCTGATCGAAGCCCATTTCTTTGGAGAAGGCCGCAATTTCTTCTTGGGTGGACTCAAGGGGCATCAGTATTGCGGCTGGGTTGCCCGTTATCTGTAACATTGAGAAAACGATGATTAAAATAGCAGCGAAAACGATAAAGCTCTGTAAAATACGGCGAATTATATATGCTCGCATGGTTTCCCGTAAGGTTATACTTAAGAAGTGAACAATTCCCTGTGCCTATAAGAAAGATATGGATATATCGTCTCGATATTTTGTCCTGCCGTCAAGGCACATCGGGGGAAAAACATAATTTTCTGATTTAATCATATTTTTTTGGTATCGAAAAGCTCCCTCCTTGGACATGTGGTGATTGGATCTCGTAAAATAAAGTCTGTTCCGCACAAACAAATAATCTGGTTGAAATGCTAAGCCGAATTGTGAACTCAAAGGGAGATGGTTTATGTCAGTTCAGGCGAAGCTTGATCATATTGGTCTTTATACAAAAGATATTGAGCGCTCTATGCGTTGGTATTACGAAATTCTCGGGTTCCGTGTGTCGGATTATCTGCCGCCTGAAAATACTGAGGAGCCTGTAGCGCCGGATGGGATCTCGTGGATGCGCTACTCGAACCTACATCATGATTTAACGTTCGTACAGTTTCCGGCCGAAGCTCTGGCGGCCCCTCAAACGACGAGGCCGGACAATCTCCAGCAGTTTGCTTTCCATCTTGATTCTGAAGATGCTGTCGAGGCGGCGTATAAGGCGGTAGTTGATGCAGGCGTCACCATCGTAAGCTCTCTCAAGCGCGGGCCGGTGTTGGGTGTACTCCAATTTTACATGGCCGACCCCGACGGCAACAAAATCGAGATTTTCAATACGCCGGATCTTCCTCCTCGTCCAATTCGTAGCGTCGAGAGTCCGGGGCTTGTCCATGTCGAATTTCTGAGCCATATCGGTATCCATACGAAAGATACGCAGGAATCCATTGATTGGTATGAAGAGATGCTCGGATTTCGGGTGTCCGACCGGCGTGGCCAGAATCCACTAGAACCCGCTCTGATGGCCGCAGTTCCCAACGGCATCGCCTGGCTCAGCAATTCCGAGGAGCATCACAATCTTGTTCTCGTCCAATTGCCGCCTGATGAGATCGACGAGCCTTTGCCCTATGGCGGTCGCGGAACACTCCAGCAGATTGCTCTCGTTGTCGAGAGCATAGATGCGCTTCTGGCGGCACATGAATTTCTAGCTGCCAAGGGCGTTAAAATCGTTGTGCCCCCGCGTCCCCAAAATTGGAGCGGCGGTATGAAGTTTTACTTCCAGGACCCGGATGGCGTGAAAATCGAAATTTCACACGGTATGAAAACCGTTGACCTTGACTATGGATTTCAATATGAGATTGCCCAGCGAATAGCGGCGTCTTGAGATTTTTTTCTGACAATCGCAACTTAGAGGGTATTTAAAACATGAAACTTGCTACTTATCGGAACTCCGCGCCTGGCGCGACTGGAAATCGTCTTGGCGCCGTTCTCTCGAACGGTAATATGCTTGACTTAAGACTCGCCTATGCAGGATATCTCGATCGCGAGCAGGCAGAGGGTCGGCCCTATGTCATTGCAAATGCTAGAGTTCCGCGGGATATGACCGAATTCCTCACCGGCGGCGAGCGTGCTTTGGAGGCCGCCCGCGTGGTCGTAAATTATGCCGAGGAAGAATACAAATCGGGCGGCGAGCCCACCGGTCCCGCCGGCGAGCGATGCGCCCTCAAGCCCAAGAATTTTCACCTCTGCGCCGTCATCCCCAAGCCCGGCAAATTTCTCCACACCGGCCTAAATTCAAAAAAACACGTTGAAAACACCGGGAATAAAGCGCCCGAGAATGTCGCTGGCGCCCCGCGTTTCAATGCCTCGCTCATCGGCCACGAGGAGCAGGTGATCCACCCCGAGCAGACGCAAAAGCTCGACTACGAGGTGGAAGTGGGCATTGTCATCGGAAAGCGCTGCAAGGATGTGAAGCCCGAGGACGCCTTTGACGCAATCGTTGGCTACACGATTTACAACGACATCACCGCCCGCGAGGTCCAGCGGTCGGCGGCGCTTGGCGGCGTTTTTCTGGGGAAAAATTTTGACACCACCAACCCGATAGGCCCCTATCTCGTCACGGCCGACGAGGTGCCAAATCCGAATGAGCTTCTGGTGGAGTGCCGGGTGAACGGCGACGTTCGCCAGCACGAGCGACTAACCGATATGATCTTCGATATCCCGGCCCTCGTTGCCTTCTTCAGTCAGATGACGCTTGAGCCCGGCGACATCATTTCATCGGGAACCTTTGGCGGCGTTGCGCACGAGCAGGAAGACCCCGAGCCCTACTTCCTCAAACCCGGCCATGTCGTCGAGTGCGAGGTGGAGCACCTGGGGATTCTGCGCAACCCCATCGTCGCGCCATAGGTCGGGAAACCGTCCTGTGAGGCTGGTTAGGTTTAGGGTGCCCCCATCCTTTGGCGAATTCCGCCCTGTTGAGGGGCTAGGCGTCTTTTAGCGCCGCTCTCGCTGCGTCGGCAATCTTCTCGGCGTTCGGTAAAACGTAGGCCTCAAGCTTGGGCTGCACGGGAATTGGCACCTCTAGTGCCCCCACACGGCCAATGGGCGCTTTAAGCGAATGAAAAGCCACCTCCTGAACCGAGGCCGCAATCTCCGCGCCCACGCCGCCATGCTTGTGGCCCTCCTCGGCGACGACGCAGCGCCCCGTTTTCCGAACCGATGCCGCCAGCCCCTCAGTGTCGAGGGGTCTAATCGTGCGCGGGTCCATAACCTCGGCGCTGATGCCCTCGGCTGCGAGCATGTCCGCCGCAGCGAGGCACCTCGATAATTGAGAGCCGAGCCCGATAAGGGTGATGTCCGACCCCTCTCGGCACACATTCGCCACCCCGAATGGAATCGTCACATCGCCCTCGGGCACTTCACCCTTCATCTTATAAAGCTCTAAATATTCGACAAACATCACCGGGTTATTGTCCCGTATTGCCGTCTTGAGCAGCCCTTTTGCGTCCGCAGGGGAGGTGGGCACCACGATATGAAGCCCCGGCACGTTCAGGAACATGGATTCAAGGCACTGGCTGTGCGTCGGGCCGTTCTGGATGCCGCCGCCCTCGGGCGTCCTGAACACGATGGGAATCGACACCTGCCCGCCCAGCATGTAGCGCAGCTTCGAGGCCTGGTTCGTGATCGGATCGACCGCCAGCATGATGAAATCAATTCGGCGCATGTCGAGGACAGGCCGGTAGCCCGCCATGGCCGCGCCCACGCCCGCCCCGGTGAAGCCAAGCTCGCTGATCGGCGTGTTGCGCACCCGGTCTTTGCCAAACTCATCGGCCAGCCCCGCATCGGCGGGCGAGACGACGGTGTTCCGCACGTCCTCGCCCATGATGAATACTTTTTTATCCCGCGCCATCTCCTCGCGGAGGGCCGCGTTTATCGCTTCAACAAAAGTCATCTCAGGCATCTGAAATCCTCAGTTCGAAAGTAATATGGATTAGGCGTAAAGATCCTCGTAGGCGTCCTCAAGCTCGGGCTCGGGGCTCGCCTCGCCAAACGCAATTGCCTCGGCGATCTCGGCCTCAACGGCCTTGATGTGTCCCTCTTTATCCTCGGCGGTGATGCCCAGCACCCGCTCGCCCACGATAAGGGGGTCACTCTCGCGCCACTTGTTCCATTCCGCCTCGCTCCGGTAGGAGCCAAATTTCTCCGCGAGCCGCGAGTGCCCGTAGAATCGATACGTCTTCGCCTCAATCAGCGAGGGGCCCTCGCCCCGGCGCGCGCGCGCCACCGCCTCGGTCATTGCCTCGTTGACGGCGAGCACATCCATGCCGTCCACCGTTACCCCTGGCACCCCGTAGCCCTGGGCGCGGGTGCTGATGTCCTCGACCGATGTCGAATAATCCACCTGGGTGGTCGATGCGTAGTGGTTATTTTCGCAAAAATAAATAACCGGCAGCTTCCAGATCGCACACAGGTTCATCGACTCGTGGAACGCGCCCTGGTTCGAGGCCCCGTCCCCGAAAAACGAGACCGCAACCTGGCCCTTGTTCTCGAACTGAAAGGCAATACCAATGCCTGCGGCCATGGGCATGTTCGAGCCGACAATCGAATGCGCCCCGTAGTGGCCCTTTGACACATCGGCGATGTGCATCGAGCCCCCCTTGGCGTGACATAGCCCGGTCGCCTTGCCCATCAGCTCGGCCATCATCTCGGGCAGGCGCGTTCCCTTGGCTATCGAGTGGCCGTGCCCCCGGTGGGTGGTCAAAACCGCATCGTCGATGTTCAGCGCCGAGCAGGCCCCGACCGAGCAGGCCTCCTGCCCCACGCTGACATGAATGCCCCCTGCGACGCGTTTTTCGATGAAAAGCGCCTGCGCCGTTTCCTCAAAGCGCCGTATGCGGAGCATCGTGCGGTACATCTCGTTCAGTTTTTCTCTCGTGAAAGTTCCCGTGGTTTCAGGCAAATGATTACCCTCCCGTTATGATGGCGTATTTTCGCAGCCCGCTGCTTTCATTATGTTTTGGTACTTTGAAATTTTGTCCGGTATATTGACTTCTTGATATAGTTTCAGTGCCTCAGCCCAGTGGCCACACGCAGCCTCCATATTATCGCGATCATTTTCAATAATTCCGAGATTGGCGTATGTGGCGGCCATGCCATCTTTCCTGCCCAACTCTTTCTCTATCGCGAGCGATTTCAGTTGATACTCCTCGGCCTTGTCCAATTCGCCCCGTGCTCGGTGGATGAGGCCGAGGTTGCCGTAATCGTCGGCCATGCCCTCCATCCTGCCCAGCTCTTCGTCTATCGCAAGCGCTTTCAGATGATAATTCTCGGCTTTCTCTAATTCCCCCGGTGTCTGATGAATGAGACCAAGGCTGCCGTACTGAATCGCCATACCATCTTTTCGGCCAAGTTCCTTGTTGATGGTGAGTGCTTTCAGGCAAAAATCCTTGGCCTTGTCCAGGTGGCCCTGCTTTAAGTAGATGTTCCCGAGGTTGCTGTAACAGGCGGCCATACCCTCCTTTCGGCACAGTTGATCGAAAGTTGCGAGGGCTTTCAAATGATAATACTCGGCATCTTCCAACTCTTCCCGCGTCTCGTGGATGTTGCCGAGGTTACAGTAAGCAACGGCAATCAATTCTTTTTTTTCGGTCTCTTCTCCCAGGCGCATGACGGTTTGAATGGCGTTCTTCGCGTCGTCAATTTTGCCGAGCCTTAATAGAAGTGCGCCAAGCATGTTCCAGCCGTCTGGATCGTTCGGATCGAGGCGGACTACGTTTTTGTAGGCTTCGAGGGCTTTCTGGGTCTCGCTGAGGAAGGCGATTGCACCCAGGTGGCGGTAGGCCTCAGCGGCTTCCTTGTTGGCGGTTGTTCCCTCGGCTTCCTTCTTTTGAGCGGTTTCCTCGAAGAGCTGGATCGCCTGTGCCGTCTCGCCCTTTTCAAGATGGGCGAGGGCGTCAGCAACGCCGGGCATATCCTGCTGCTCTGTAAGTGCGACTATCGCTTCTTTTAAGCTTTCATTTTCCCGTTTTTGAGTTGTTAGCTCACTGGAGAGTGTTCGATTTTCTCCGGCAACGTCAATAAGTTTTGTTACAATTTTGTCAACATAAGGGTCGTCGGTTTCCGTTTTTTTAGGAGGGGAAATCCAATTCCGTATTTGTCGGAAACCGCCGAATAAAATTCCCCAAATAAAGACGCCAATACCTATAAGTGTGCCTAAGCCGGTCAAAGGATCAGCTATTTTGTTGGCCCATTCAAGAAAATCGGCGATCATGGAAGCTGGCTCCTTTCAGCTATCCTATTCCCCCGTTCCGAACCGATCCATCCACCAGTCGCCGATCCAGTCGCGGACCATGTGCAGGTTGTCGAAGACGCAGTGCTGGCTGCCGCCGTCCTCCTCGACGGTGAAAATTTTGAGTTCTTTTTCCTCGGAGCCGCAGGCCGCAAAAAGGCGGTGGGCCATCTCGACGGGAACGATGTTGTCGTCCTGGCCGTGGGTGATGCAGATGGGCATTTTGATTTTGTCGGCAACGCCCTCGAGGGTGTAGTTCGCACATTTTTCCATGGCCGAGTCCATATCGGGCTTGCCCAGCACCCAGGGAAGCTGCCAGATGGCGGACGAGGAGACGGTGCCCCCCGATTCAAGCACTTTGCGGCGCTTGACCCATACCTCGTGGTAGTCGTAGTGCGCCCCCCAGGTGAGGCAGGCGGCGTAGCGGTGCTCAAAGGCGGCGATGCGCGGGGCGTAGTAGCCGCCAAAACTCATCGCCATGACACCAATGCGCGAGGAATCGACATCGCCCCTCCCGTCGAGATAGTCGAAGGCAGCGGTGCCGGGCACTTCGTAGTCGTGGCGGCTCGGGATGTTCTTGAGGCGAAGGGCCTCGCCCTGGCCGGGGCCGTCGATGCAAAGCGTACCAATACCTCTTTCTCTTAGAGCGAGACCGCCCCAGAGGGTGGTGATTTCCTTTGAGGCATCCAGACCGTCGAAAAAGGCGACAACCGGATCGTTGCCAGTGGGATTTACGGGGGGGATCCAGTAGGCGGGAAGGGCGCCTTCCTCGTAGGGCACTTCCACACGCTCGAAGCCGGGCACGAGAAGTTTCATTCCCTTCTCGAAGTAGGGAAGGAGGGCGCTATAGGAGGCCGCCTTTTCCGGGTTGTCGGGGTGGACAAAGCGCTCGGAGTTGAATCGGTAGACGGCGCCTCTGACGTAGGCGGCGGCGGCAGTGCGGGTGTGGCCCTTTTTCTCCTCGCTTGTTGCAAGCGCAAGGGTCTTGTCGGCCATCCATCCCCAGTTCTCGCCCCAGGCCTCAGCGTCGCCTTCCTTGCCCTGGAGACGCTTTCCCACCTGGTCGATTTCATGGAAATTCGAGCCGCCCATCGGGACGATGTTGATATAAGCGCACATTACTTGAGACCAAAGGTAATGCTCGGGAAAGTATTGGAACCACGATCCTTTAAGTTTTTCGGCACTCATCTGCAATTCTCCTTGATTGAAAAAGGGCCTGAAAAAAAGACCTGAAAATAGGGATTTTTAATATTCTGTCCTTAGTTCAAAAGGGGAGGCGTCCTTCCCGAGTATGCGAATGTAATTCGAAGGGCGAACCATCCCGGTGATTATTTGTTTTGATCTTTGTATTTAAGAATGCTACCGTAATACCCAATCTTGCACACTTATGCCACCCGTTTCGGCGGGCTGGCCAATTACCCTCTTTTGGGGAACTTTGAAAGTAACATCGTTATAAGGGGAGGTAGAGCATGCGTAGATTTGCAGCAGCACTTTTGGTGATCACTCTGGGGCTCTTTGCGGTTTCGTTTGTCGAGGCTGCCGCAAAAGACACGGTGACGATCGCGCTCTCGGGCGAGCCGCCCACAATGGACCCGCATCGCACGTCGAACTTCGTTGGTACCATGGTGTGGCGCTGGCCCTACGACACCCTTCTCTCCCGGGAGACGGGCACGGGTAAAATGATTCCCTGGCTGGCGGAAAAGTATGAACTGCTGGACGGAACCAAGAAGATGAAATTCTGGCTCCGCAAGGATGCGAATTTTGAGGATGGCTCTCCGGTCACCTCGCAGTCAGTGGCCTGGTCGCTAAGCCGTGTGCTCAAGGCCGCAAGGCAGAAAAGATATTTTGCCTCCTTTGACCGCATCGAGGTTATCGACGACAAAACCTTCATTTGGCACAACAAGACGTACGACAACGGCACGCTGTCTCGGATTACCCGCTGGGCGGGCGTGATGAGCCTTAAGGCAAAGGGCAAGAAAAAGGCTCACCTCTCGCGGAACACCTATGGTTCGGGCCCTTATAAGCTCAAATCCTGGACCAAGGGCAACAAGATGGTGTTCGTTGAGAACAAGCGCTGGTGGGGAAAGAAGCTGTACCCCAATATGCCGAAGACGGTTATTCTCCGGCGCATCAAAGAGGCGGCCACTCGCGTAAAATCTCTTGAGGCCGGTGAAGTTGACGTTGCCTGGGGCGTGCTGCCGCAGTATGTGGCGGCTCTCCAGAAAAACCCGAAGACGAAGGTAAAAGCGGTTCCGGCCGTGCGCATCATGTTCCTGAGCTTCTTCAGCAAGCATGGCGGCCCGATGGCGAACCAGAAGGTGCGCCTCGCGATTAACTATGCCATCGACGATGCCCTGATTCGCAAGACGATCCTCGGCGGGCGCGCCGATCCCATCGGTGGGCTGCTCCATCCGTGGAACTTCTCGGGCTACAACCCGAAACGCAAATGGTGGGGCCATGACCTGGATAAAGCAAAAGCCCTGATGAAGGAAGCTGGCTTTGCCAGTGGCTTCAAGGCTGAGCTCATCGCGACGAACGGTCGCTATCCTGGCGATAAGCCGACGTGTGAGGCCATCGCCGGCATGCTCAAGAATATTAATATCAAGGCCACATGCAACTCACAGCGCTTCCCGCTCTTCAAGAAAATGCACCGCGCCTACCAGGCCGGAAAACGCAAGGGCGCTGCGATGTACTACATGGGATTTGGCAACGGTGGTGGCGAGCCGGGCCTGTTGTTCTCGGGCACCTCGATGTGCGGCGGCTCCTGGAGCGGACACTGCATCAAGGAACTCGATGATCAGGTCAAAAAGGCCAATGCCACACCTGAGCCGAAGGCGCAGCATGCCGAATACGACAAGGCCACCGGAATTCAGAAGAGACTGGCCACCCACAAAGTTGTGGCGAAGATTCACGACGTGCTCGGGTACAGCAACCGGATTAACTTCACCCCCCGGCACGACGAAACCCTGTATCCTTGGGAAATCAGCATGAAGGCGATGAACTAGCCTGATTTGCTTTTAGTTTCACCGCGCGGGGGGCCGGAGACGGTCCCCCGCGTTTTTTTTTGTGATCGAGACCAACAAGAGGTTTCCCATGTCGCTAGAAAAAGACCATCCCCGCTACTCGAAGGAAGAGTACCGCCGCCGTTATCGGGAGATACGCCGCCGAATGCGCGAGCGGGGGCTCGATGTCCTCATCATGTATGGCGACTCGGGCAGCCACGGCGGAAATCAGGCCAGCATCAAATACGTGTCGAACTACAAGGACCCGGTTAGCAGTTTTATCGTCTTTCCGTTGAAGGGCGAGCCGGCTCTTTATATGTCGAATCGTCTCTATTTGCCCTACGCCAAGCAGATGAGTGTCATTCGGCGAACCGAGGCCGTTGATTACGAGCCCGGGAAAAAAGTTGAGCAAAGAATTCGCGAGCTGGGTCTTGAAAAAGGCAACATCGGGGTTGTCGGCTACCGGGGCATTCTCCAGACATCGATTCCCTACAGCGTGGTGGACCACTGGCGTCAGTCGCTCAAGGGCGCCACTTTTGTCGAGGCGACCGAGCTTCTGCATGAAGTTCGATCCATCAAGAGCAAAGAGGAGCTCAAGTGGTTCCGCAAGGGCGCCGCACTGACCGACATGGCGTTCGAGGCGCTCGACTCCAAGGCCCGGGCCGGCATGACGGAGTATGAAATGGCGGCCATCATATCGAACGGCTACATGCCCCATGGCGGCGGCCAAATGCTTATCTTCGTTGGCTCGACCTCGATGGCGCGGCCGCACCTGATCTTCCCCAACCAGTTTCCCACCCACAGAAAGACCCGGAAGGGCGATGTCATCCTGACCGAGCTTTCATCCGACTATTATATGCACTCGGGACAGGCCCACCGGCCAATCTCGGTGGGAGGCAAGCCCACGGCTATTTATCAAAAGCTCTTTGATGTGGGGGTTGAGGCCTATAACCGCATCCTCGGGGCGGTCAAACCTGGCGCGACGCAAGAGGATGTGCGAAAGGCAGGAGCGATCATTCAAGATGAGGGTTTTACAACTTTCGACACAACGTTTCACGGCTGGGGCCTGCTTATTGAAAATCCGCGGGTAGATATCGACGCCACACTCATCGAGCGACCCCAAAACGAAGTTGTGTTCAAAGAGGGAATGCTCATGGTAATCCAGCCCAACCCGGTGACGGCGGACGGCAAGCGAGGTCTTCAGGTAGGAAATCTCGTTGAGGTGACGAAAACCGGTGCCCGCCCGCTCCAGAAATTCCCGATGAAGTTCATGCGAATTTAGGGCGAGGGAAGATTCGGCTACATACGCCAAGCGACGCCCACGATGCGCCACCAGAGGAGCGATGCCGTCATCGTCGTAACGAAGGCGACTATGGTCATGAATACGCCGAAGCGAAAAACCTCGCCCGCCGAAAGGTGGCCGCGCTCATAGACAGCGACGCTCCCCGGACTTTGGGCGGCATAAAAAAGAATCGAGTCGCCCATTACGAGCACCCCCAGGGCACATACCAGAGGGCTCAAGCCTGCACCCTGTCCGATCTCAACTGCAATGGGGATGGTGATGGCCAGATAACCCGTGATGTTGGGAACGAGAATTCTGATGGGCACACTTACAATCAAAATTGCGGCATAGAGAAAATAGGGGTGCTCGGCCACGGCGGGCGCCAGGTGAAGAAGCATGAGAGCCAACCACTTCGCGGCCCCGGTGTGCGACATAGTCCAGCCCAGTGATAGTGATGCCCCAATCAGAAAAAACGTTGACCATGAAAAATTCGACTCGAAATCACTCCAGCTGAGAACGCCGATGCGTGGGGCAAGGAGTATTGCCCAGGCCATCATTGCTGGCACGGCAGGGTGAAGTCCGTGAAGCGGGTCCGAGAGCCAGAGCGCCGAGGCCATGAACACGACGAGTACGGTTCGAAATTCTCCTTTTCTCGCCGCGTTGTTGCTTTCCTCGGGCAGGATGAGACGAATGTTTTCACCGCGAAGATACCAAAAATAAAGACTCATCGAACTGATTAAAAGTGTCAGGTAGTAGGGGACGCTCAACAGTAGAAACCACCGGCCCCAGCCCATGCCGCCTATCAGTGAGGCGGCAACGATGGAGGTCATTCCCCCGGTGAGAAGTGCGGTTGAGGCGAGTCGGTTCAACGAGAGAAGGGCCATCATGACAGCGCGGGTGATGGGCGCTCCCCGTTCGACCCCGGTGAGGGAGAACGTGCGGTCAAACACTTCGGCGAGTACGATCGAGCGGCTGTTCGATGAAGGCATGACCAGAGCCAGCGGGGGAAACGAGAGCACCATGCACCAGAACAGGGCCCCGCTGCGCCCTCCCGACAGACGTAGAAAGAAACGACCGATTCGCTCGGCGAGCCCGACCCGCTCGACGGCGATGGCAATTGTGAATACACCCATCAGGAAAAAAATTACGGGCTGACTGAATCCGACAAGGGCCTCGCTTATCGAGGCGGAGGCGCCTGTCAGTATCAGAAGTAAAATCACGATCCCGCCTGTTAACCCTGTAGGCAGCACCTCGCTTGTCCAGAGGACAACGGCGGCGGCGGCCACCAGAAGCGTGTGGTAAGCAGGGAGAGTTAAGCCCTCGGGTGCAGGAAGAGATAATAAATAAAGAAACGCCAAAATGAGGCCCGGGTAGTACAATAGGGACAGGGCGTAGTTGTTATATCTGTTCAAGAAGCCTCCCCGGCATGAAATCTAGATTCCTCAGTCAAGACGTTAATAATAAATGACAGTATAAAACCGTCTGATGCGATATTGTAGCTTCTTCGGGTGGCGCCATCGATACGCCTGCTTTGCCGGTTTCGTTCGGGACGGGTAACATGAGGCTGTTGGGGGCGTTCATATTCATCAAGTAGCCATGGGTTTTATTATTTTTTTGAAATTCGGGAGTAGATATGCCGTTCGAACGTGACGAGAACGATTTGGTTGAAATTTACTACGAGAAGGGTTGGACGGATGGCTTGCCTGTCGTGCCGCCCACGCGAGAGAAGATAGACGCCTTGCTCAAGGCTGGCGGGCTATCTGGGGAGGATGTTCTGGGCGATGTCGCACCCAATTATGGCGAGGCGACGGCGGAGAAAGTCGCCATCAACGCTGTGTTGGCGGGTTGCACACCTGAGCATATGCCAATTGTCGTGGCGGGGGTTCAGGCGATGGTGGACAAGGAATTTAACCTCCACGCGGTGGGCGGGATGACGGATTCCGCCACGCCACTAGTAATCGTGAACGGTCCGGCCCGCGAGTTGGGCGGAATTAACTGCGGAAACGGCGTTTTCGGTAACGGGACGCGGGGCAATGCCGTCGTCGGACGGGCGCTGATGCTGATCCTCTCGAATATCGGTGGCTCGAAGCCGGGGGGGATATCGCGGACCATGTTCGGCTCTCCCGCCCGGTATAGCTATTGCATTGGGGAAAACGAGGAGGAAAGCCCTTGGGAGCCGCTCTATGTTGATCGCCGGGTTGGTTCCGATCAGGGGGCGGTGACACTTTTTACCTGCGAGGCGCCTCATGAGATTCGAATTGAGGGCGTGACGAGGGCAGAAGAAATGGCCGACATACTGGGGCGCTCGATGAACTGCATCTGGTCGGCGGACAAACATCAGATTGGGGTGAGCGGGGTGATTCTCGCGTTGGGTCCGATGCACGCCGCTGTTTTTGGTAAGGCAGGATGGAGCAAGGTAGCGGCGCGAAATGCGATTTTCCAGGCGGCTGTTATGCCAGGTGAGGGAGATGAGCGCCGCCGTCGCAAGTTTCAGACTCCCGAGGCGCTTACGTTGATAGTGGCAGGTGGCGTTGGTGGTATCTACAGCATGGTGATGCCTGGAATTGCTGACTATATGGGTACGAACATGGTTACCAGGCCGGTAAATCCGATGGCTGGGTAGCGTCCACAAGATGAAAATTTTTTTGACAAGGGGAATGTAAATGCCCGATATTTTTGATCCGACTGTAAAACCGAAGCGGCGAATTGATGCGCTGGCGGCCCGCCCGGGGAGCCTGGAAGGCAAGGTTGTGGGTCTTCTGGATATCAGCAAGCCCAAGGGCGATATCTTTCTAGATGCCGTGGGAATCCTTCTCAAGGAAAATTACGGTGTCCGTGAGACCGTGTATTACAAAAAACCAACCCACGCAAAACCTGCGCCCGAGGAACTTGCCGAGGAAATCGCTCGTCACTGCGATGCTGTTGTCGAAGGCCTGGCTTACTGAGGAAGCTGCACAACGTGCAGTTTGCACGATGCGGCTTTTTTTGAGCGCTGGGGAGTGCCTGCGGTACCTGTAGTAACGAGTGATTTTTTAGGAGCGGGTGAATTTCAGGCCAAGGCCCTTTTCGCCGAACCTTACCCAATTATTGCCACGCCCCATCCGGTGGCCCACATGGATAAAGAGGAGCTCGAAAAGCTGGCGAGAGATGCCATCGAAGCCATTGCCGGGCGCCTCATGGCCATCTCTTTGTGACGAGGGTTTTGGTTTGAGCAAATCCGCTTATCATTCTCGGAAATGTGATCTCTTGATACTCGGCTCGGGCGGGGCGGGCCTGCTAGCTGCCCTGGCAGCCTGGGAGAATGATCCCGGTCTTGAGATTTTCATAGCCGTCAAAGGTTTGTTCGGTAAAAGCGGGTGCACCCGCATGGTGCAGGGGGGCTACAATGTCGCCCTATCTGAGAACGATTCGGTCGAAAACCATTTTATGGACACCGTCCAGGCCGGGGCCTGGCTGAACGATCAAGATCTTGCCTGGCAACTGGTGAGCCGCGCGCCCGGCTGCATACGAAAACTCGAAACCCTTTGCGGCGCTTTTTTCGACCGCACCCCCGAGGGTGAGATTCACCAAAAAGCCTTTGCTGGCCAGAGTTTCGACCGCACTGTTCACAAGGGCGATCTCACAGGCATTGAGCTTACCAACCGCGTCTCCGAGCAGATTGCCCGGCGGGATATCCCCGTTCTTGAAGAGCATCGAGCCATTGCGCTTCTTCCCGCCGCCGGAGGCGAAAATCGCGTCGCCGGGGCAATGCTTCTCGATATCCGGAGCGGGGCATTCACCGCCGTTAACGCCAAGTGTACGCTCCTGGCGACTGGAGGCGGACCAACTTTCTATAAATACTCGGCCTGCGCCCAGGAGCTTGCGACCGATGGAATGGCGATGGCGTGGGAGGCGGGCGCCGAATTTTGTGACATGGAGATGGTCCAGTTTCATCCGACTGGTATTCTCACGGGCGATGGTCTTCAGATAACAGGCACACTCCTTGAGGAGGGCTTGAGGGGCGTGGGCGGTCATCTGATTAATGGCCGCGGAGAGCGCTACATGGAGCGCTACGACTCCGAGCGTATGGAGCGCTCGACACGCGACCTCGTTTCGCGGGCTGGCTACACCGAGATTCGAGAAGGGCGCGGCACCGAAAACGACGGTGTTTTTATTGACGTGAGCCACCTTGGAGCAGATTTTGTCAGAAAAAATTTCAAGGGCATGGTTGATCGATGTGCAGATTTAGGATTTGACCTAGCGGGGGGGCCGGTGGAGGTCTCCCCCACGGCGCACTACATGATGGGTGGTATCAAAATCGACACCGAATGCCGCACGAATCTGCCCGGTCTTTTCGCGGCGGGCGAGGACGCAGGTGGAACCCACGGCGCGAATCGCCTCGGCGGAAACGGGGTGGCGAATTCGACGGTGTTCGGAGAAGTGGCTGGCGAGGAGATGGCAAAAGAGGCAACCGAACCATTGGTGAGCTTTGATCGCGCCTCTGCCGAGGAAGCTGTTGTCGATGCGCTTGCGGCTTTGGGGACGGGCGAGTCTCCCTATCCGATTCGCGCGGCGCTTAAAGAGGTGATGTGGGCGAAGGTTGGTCTGAGGCGAAACGGAGATGATATGGCCTCGGGCCTTGAGGATATTACGGCTCTAGGAGCGCAGGCGGCCGGGGCGCGTGCCGAAGGCGGATTAGCCTATAACCTCGCCTGGCAAAACGTTCTCGATGTGCGCAACCAGATAAAAATTACCGGGCTGATTGCGAGGAGCGCCATTGAGCGCGACGAGAGCCGGGGAAGTCACTTCAGGGATGATATGCCCGAGCAAAAAGAGGGCGGTTTGTATAATGTTTTTATTTCGAAGCGGGAAGAGGAGATCGACGTAATGCGCCGCGAGGTGAGCTTCACCCGCGTGAGGCCCGGCGAGGCGCTCGCACCTCCTGTCGCACCCTCGGGCTCTATATCAAATTGATTTGCAGGGCAAAGCATTTTTAGAAAGGAGATTTGATGGCATCCTCATCCGGCCCTCCCGCGAGGCCTCCTTTTTGGGAACTCTCCTCTTGGCGCGCAATGTATCCGGGCATGTGGGCCTGGGTGATACAGCGCCTCTCGGCGGTCGTGCTTTTAGTCATATTTCCGTTTCATGTTCTGAATCCGTACAACAAATGGCTGCGCTCTGCGGTCCTCGTGCTTGTCCTCCTCCACGGAATGCACGGGCTTAAGGTGATTTTAACCGACTTTGGATTTCCGGTACGGCACCAGAGGAAATTGCTCTGGGTTCTAACGGCTTTTGGCGTCGCGGCGTTTTTCTGGCTCGGCTTTATGCGCAGTGCCTGGTGGGGATTTTTCTAATGACCGGGAGCGGTGTGGAGTTTCGGATCAGGCGAGGCGGCGAGGCAGGCGATCCTGAGGAGCGCTACCAGAGCTACATAATTACGCCCCGCCCCCGAATGACGGTGCTCGACGCGCTGACCGTTATCCAGAGCGAGCATGATGAATCCCTCGGTTTTCGCTATTCGTGTCGGGTGGGAATGTGTGGAACTTGCGCCCTGCGGGTGAACGGGCGCCCGCGCTGGGCCTGCCGGACCCTTATCGAGGGGCTAGGAGATCGGGTCACGCTTGAGCCGCTTGCGAATTTTCCGCCCCTTCGTGATCTGGCGGTGGACATGGACCCGTTTTTTGCCAAGATGAACCGAGCGCGTGGCTGGGCCGAGCCGACCAAAGCCGCATCGGCCGCCCCGGCCAAGATATCGCCGGACGGGCGCGAGCGGGGCCGCATTGACCCGCACATCGAATGCATCACCTGCGGAATCTGCTATTCTGCTTGCACGATGGTGGCGCACGAGCCCATGTTCCTGGGTCCCGCTGCCCTGAACCGGGCATACACCCTGGTGTGCGACAGCCGTGATGGCGCGGTCGATGAACGGCTCGCCGAGGTGGCGAAAGAGGATGGCCTCTGGCGCTGCCACAGCCAGTTCAATTGCACCGAGGCTTGCCCAAAAGGCATTAGTCCGACGACCGCCATTCAAGGGCTTAAGCGCCGAGCGGTGGCTAGCGGAGTAAAATCCTTTGTGTCTGCTGCCTTGAAGGGCCGTGCTCCAGGAAGCCACGCTTTGGACAAATGAAATTTCACCCTCTCTCGACGGGGATTATGAGGAGGAGCAACCTATGACCACCACCACCGCCATTGGCGCTGATCTGATTCGCGAAGTAGCTTTTGAGCTCAACCGACGCGCTGCGATTCATATTCCTAACGACGTTCGAACCTCCATTCGATCGATGGCCGAGCGCGAGACCGAAAAGCTATCTAAATTCGTTCTGCTCGAAATTGTGAACAACTACGAAGTCGCCGATGAGGATTCGAGTCCGATGTGTGCCGACACGGGTCTTCCTCGTTTTTACGCCAAGATCGGAAACGAGGCGCGTATCGAGGGCGGCTTTGTTGCCTTCGAGCGAAGCATCCGCGAGGCCACAGCACGCGCCACGGCAGAGATTCCCCTTCGCCCAAATCGCGTTCATCCAATTACGAGAAACGATTACAACAACAACGTCGGTATCCATGCACCGAACGTCGATTATACATGGGAGCCAGAGGCCGATTGGGTGGAGATGACCGCTTTCCACAAGGGCGGTCTTTTCGGTGGCGACTACCGGATGCTTTTTCCCGGCGACGGCATTGATGGCATCCGTCGGTTCTATCTCGATGTGATTAGCGAATTCTTCAAGCGCGGCCTCTCGTGTCAGCCCGCCATCGTCGGCATAGGAATCGGCGGGACGAAAGACACTTGCGTGAAATTAGCGAAGGAGGCTGCCTGTCTTCGCGTGGTGGGCAATCGTAACCCTGATCCAGAAATCGCAGCGCTTGAAGAAGAACTGGTTGAACTCGGCAAGCGATCGAGCTTGAGCGTGATGGGTTTCAAGGGCGAGGGTGCGGTGATGGACGCGCACATTGAGGTCGCCTACACCCACACGGGCGGGATGCCGGTCTCAATCCATCATCAATGCTTTGCCCTTCGCCGGGCCACTGCGCGTGTCTACCCGAGTGGTGAAGTGGAATATCGGGAGGACCCACGATGGTTCACCGACTACTATCGCCGCGACACGGTGAGTTAACGGGGGTTTTTCAATGCCTAAGATGACAACATCAGATTTAGCGATGGATGAGCACCTTCTCGATACCCCCGTTTCGCGTGAGGCACTGGATAGACTAAAACTTGGCGACATTGTGCGCCTCAATGGCGTGGTTTTTACCGGGCGCATCGGGCTCTACAAAAAACTTTTTGAAGAAGGGGCCGAGCCGCCTGTAGATATTGCCTCTCTCACGAACGCTACTTTTCATTGCTCACCCGCAGTGGGCGAAAAATCCCCAGGCGAGTGGGAGGTCTCTGCCGTGACGGCGACGGCGAGCTTTCGGTTCGAAAAATATCTGCCCCTCCTCATGGAACAACACAACACCCGTGTCATCATCGGCAAGGGGGGGATGTCGTCCGAGTTTTATCAAAATCATTTTAAGCGCCTTGGCGCCGTTTTTTTGAACACGGTCGGCTATGGGATCGGTGCGCAGTACGGACGGGGAGTCAAAAAGGTTGAGGCCGTCCATTGGCTCGACGAGCTTGGTATTGCCCAGGCCATGTGGGTGCTCCGCGTGAAAAATTTTGGGCCGTTTCTTGTTGAATGTGACACTAGCGGCAATAGCCTCTACCAAATGGCCCAGAGTGAGACGAATCCGGAGCTCAAGAAGCTTTATGAGGGATTGCCTCTGCCCACCCTCAAACGACTGGGCGAGGTGCACAATCCCGAGGACGAAGTTTTCTGAGCAGATGCGCTCAGCCGATTTGTTCTGATGGAAAATCTTGTATGAAGAAATATATGCCCATCCGGGCGAACCGCGCCCGCATGAAAAAAGAGTTCGACGCCCAGTCGACTATCGGTCGCTACGGCAAGACCGGATTGGCGCGAATTGCGCTCACCCCAGAGTATAACCAGGTTCGCGACCTGGTTCGGGGTTGGATGGAGGAGGCGGGTCTTAAAACGCGGGTGGACGCGGTGGGTAATCTTTTTGGCAGGAAACAAGGCGGGGTAAAAGGCCTTCCCGTAGTGATGGCGGGCTCTCACCTTGATTCGCAAAATCCGGGCGGGCGCTTTGACGGGCCAGCCGGGGTGCTCACTGCGCTTGAGGCCGTCCGGCGCATTGCCGAGGTTGATGCCCTCCACGATCATCCGCTTGAGGTGGTGGCCTTTGTCGGCGAAGAATCTGCGTGCGGTGTCGTGACCTTTGGAAGCAGCATTCTCGCCGGACAGCTTGGCGCCGGTGAGATGAAAAGGGCAGTGCATCCCCCCACCGGAAAATCAGTTTGGGAGGCGATCCGTCTTTCGGGAGGCAGGCCCGAGCGATTTAAAAGCTGCAAGCTCTCGAAAAAAAATCTTAAAGCGTTTCTGGAGCTTCACATCGAGCAGGGGCCTATTTTAGAGACCGCAAAAGTCCCAATAGGCATTGTCGATACCGTTGTAGGGGCTCTGCGGGGGGATATTTTTTTCGAGGGGCAAACCGCCCATTCGGGCGGCCAGCCTATGCTCTATCGCCGAGACGCGGCGATGGCCGCCGCCGCGTTCATGGTGGAAATCGAGGCGGCTGTGCGGCGCGCGCCCGAGCGCCATCGAATGACCCTCACCTTCGGGATGATGAGTGCCCAGCCGGGCTGGTACTCAATCGTGCCAGGGGGTGCGAAAATTTCTTTTGATTTAAGAAGTAAAAGCGATGCGGCGTCTCGTGCAATGCTAGGGCGTATAAAAAAGACGCTTTTGCGAATAGAGAAAAAACGCGGGGTGAAAGGGCGCGTGAAGTTAAGCGTGAAGTACGCGGCCTGCCCAGCCTCTATGGGAATCCGGCGGGCGCTCAAGCGTGCCGCAGGCGAAACAGAGCATTCCTCGCTGACGCTTTCGAGCGGTGGAATACACGATGCCTGCCGCATCGCGGCGCTGTGTCCGATAGGTATGGTGTTCGTCCCCTCCGTGAAGGGGCTCTCGCACACGCCAGAAGAGTTCACGAAATTTTCCGATATCGTGGCCGGGGCCGAGGTGATGGCCTCGGCGATCCTCGGGCTGGCCGACAGGCGGGTGAGGGCCTAACTGGATATCCTTCCTTTATTTTTCTTCAATCCATCTGGGGGCGAAGGGTCTGCCGCCGCCCGTGATGATGCCTGCGTCTGAGTCTGCCCAGTCGGCGTAGAAAAGAAGTGAGGCCTCATAACTTACCGCCCGCGTGTTGCTTGCCCTGGTATGGGTGATGACGAGATGCGTGAGTTCCGTTGTTTTGGGTAGGTTCTTCTCCCAGATTTTATGTGCGCTATAGACCCCATGTTGTATCTTCTTGCCGAATTCGGTTTTTCTGGCGGGCGGTGTGCTACCCCCGGTGGGTGGGCCGCCGAGGTTGGGCTCGCATTCGAGCGGTTTGGAAACATCGTGGAGCAGGCAGGCGGCAATGAGGAGATCGAGGTCCACCGAGAGGCCGTGAAGATCTTTCGCGATATCAGCAAGGGCTATAGAAATCCGCGTGACCCCTTGAATGTGGCTGATTAAGGTTTCGTGCTTTTCGAGGTCAACATTTTTGGGTATATCCTCAAAGCGCTCCCACGTTGTCTCGGCGAAAAGGTCAAGCCATATTTCTATGACGCCCTCTCTTAATTTTTCATCTCCGATCTGATCCACCTCGGGGAAAATTTTACGGAACTTATCTGCGCTAATATCGATGGCCATGCGGGAAACTCCCCTGATGTCGTGTTGAAATTTAAATGGGTTTCTTGTTTGAATCAATCTTATGCTGTCCGGGCTGGGGAGACAACGGGGTAGAAGGTTGGGTGTCCATCTTCAGGAGGCGCCTCAACCGTCTGGCCTCAAAAGTGGTAGCATGCGATCTGATAAATTCGCCGGGGTGGCCCCGGTTTTATTCATCTTATTCAGCAGGAATCGACCATGCTTCACCTTGCGCTTTATCATCCCGCCATTCCCCAGAATACGGGCAACATCGCCCGCCTCTGCGTCGGGATGGAGGCCCATCTCCACGTTATTGGCCCCACTCCGTTTGAAATATCGGACAAGACCGTGCGCCGCGCCGGGCTCGACTACTGGGACAACCTGACGATCACGATCTATGAAAATGAGGATGATTTTCTCAGCTGGCTGGGGGAGCGGGTGCCGTGGCTCGTCACCAAGTTCGGGGATGTGCGCTTTGATGATGCCGTCTACAAAGACGAGGACATTATCATTCTCGGCAACGAGAACACCGGGCTCTCTGACGATTGGCATGATCGCTGGCCCGGTCGCCGGCTGTTTGTTCCGATGCCGGGACCCATCCGCTCGTTCAACCTCGCCAACACCGCAGCGATTGTTCTTGCGCAAGCCTCGTTGAGGGTAAATGGGGAAAAGTAAAAGCGTGTTGCTTTAGCTTTCGTTTGCCATCTCCAACATCCTCTGGGCCATTTCAACCGTGACGTTGCCGCCGGTGACGCAGGCGACGGTTTTTCGGCTTGTGTCCACATTGCCGGATAAAAACGCGG
The DNA here is from genome assembly GCA_018669005.1 of Nitrospinaceae bacterium. Lineage (NCBI taxonomy): Bacteria > Pseudomonadati > Nitrospinota > Nitrospinia > Nitrospinales > Nitrospinaceae > Nitrospinaceae bacterium. The sequence continues at coordinate 7,409 of JABJAL010000096.1, read as the reverse complement.
CAGCGGCGACAGCGCCTGCGGGCTCGGCCATGATTTTCGTTCTCATGAGTAGCGAGCGAAAAGCGCGGGCAATATCGGCCTCGGAAATTAAAACAATTCCGTCCAGGTACTTTTGCAGGTGGCGAAAAGGGGAAAAGCCCGGCCGCACGGCCGAGAGTCCATCTGCAATCGTGTTCCAGTAGTCAATTGCGGTGGGCACGCCTTTTTGAAGAGAAACATAGGCGGCGTTTGCCCGTTCGGGCTGGACGCCGATGACTTTCACCGAGGGGTTGGTCTCCTTGATGGCGGTCGCAACGCCGGAGGCGACCCCGCCGCTGCTCACCGGGACGAGAACCGTTTTGACATCGGGCATTTGCTCCAGAATTTCGAGGCCAATGCTGGCGTGGCCGCGCGTGCCCCTTTGATCCTCCCAGGTATCAATAGGCGTCATGCTGCGCTCTGCCGCGATTTGCTCAACAAAGGGCTGGCGCGCAAGGGCGTCATTTCCGCTGAAAACGACTTCGGCCCCGTAGGCACGAGTTGCCTCAATTTTATAAGGGCTCGTTTGGTCGAGCATGACGACGACGATGGGCACCCCCATTTGAGCGCCCGCAAAGCCAAAGGCCTGGGCGAAGTTGCCCGAGGAAGTAAGAACAACCCCCCGCTTGCGCTCGCTCGCAGTAAGACCGTTCAAGATCGTGAATGCCGCCCGAACCTTGTAGGCCCCTGTAACCTGAAGGTTCTCGGCTTTTAGATAGAGTTTTTCCTCTCCAACACTGGGCGAGTCTGCTGCGAAGGGCAGGATGGGCGTCTCCCGGATAGCGGGAGGCAACGCGGCGCGCGCATTTTTAATCTCCTCAATCGTAATGAGCCTGTCCAACGTGCGGCCTCCTTGGTAAGTTGGTTTGCTTATTCTAACAGAGAGCACATCTTGTGAGGGAGATCCCCGGGCGGGCTCCCCCCAGGCAGGAGGTTGACTTGGAATTCATTGGCTGGATGTATGACATCGCGCGCGAGCAATCGCCCTCTGAGGAATATCTTCTTGAACTGATCGAGCGCTCGGCGGCGGCAGGCTATAGCGCGATGGGGCTTTATCTTGAGCACCGCTTCGCCTATCCATCTGCGCCCTGGGCGGCGGGGCCGGGTTGCCTGACGCCTGAGGTGATGGTGCGGCTTTCCCGTGCGGCGGGCGAGCGGGGGGTCCGCCTCATTCCCTTTTTGAATACGTTGGGCCACATGGAGGGTTTTATCCGTGCCGAGGGGGGGCAGTGGCTTGCAGAGGCGCCGGGTAGAGGGGCGCTCCAGAGCTGCCCGAGTCGGCCCGAGTGTCGGGAGTTCGCCTCTAGTCTCGTGGCAGATGCGGTGGCGGCTTTTGACGATGAGTGGGTACACCTCGGAGGGGATGAGGCGCATCAGTTGGGCAAATGCCCCCTTTGCCGTGAGCGGGCCAAGGAAATCGGCGAGGTGGGTCTTTATGCCGAGTATTACGGGCGGCTCTGCCGCGAGGTGATAGCGCGAGGGCGCAGGCCCTGTCTCTGGGGGGACATGCTGGCAAAATTCCCCGAGGCCCTTGGCGAGATCCCACGCGAGACGGTGATATTCGACTGGGACTACGAGAAGGTGCCCGTCGAGACGGCGGCGATGTTCAAAGAGCGCGGCTACGAGGTTGTCCTCTCCTCGGCGGTGCGCTCGTATGATGCGAACTGGTGTTTTCTCGATGAGACGCGGAGCGTGATCGATGCCCACACCGAGGCGGTGGGTGCCGGAATGGTGGGCCAGTTGGTATGTGCATGGGAGTTCTTTGGGTTCTCCTCGTTTGCCTCGGTCCTGCCACTCATCATGGCGGCGGGGCGGCGCATATCAAGTGGCGAGGGCTGGGAGAGTGCGATTAAGGCTGAAGGCGGGGAAGACTATGCCGCAGGGGCTGAAATTCTTGGGAGCCGTATTCCCGCGCTCTCACCGTTTCTCGCGCTGGGCGGGTGGCGCTCGCTCCGAGAGCCGCTCTCGAAGCATGGCGATCCTATGAGGCTCTGGCGCGCCTGGCGCGAGGAGGCTGTAGGCCGAGGGGGCGATGCGATTTTGAAGGCGCTATTAGAGGCCGAGGAAGCTCTGGAGCCCGAGAGTCCACTTCGTTTCCAGGTGACGTTTCACCGAACTGCCATAGAGTGGGTCCGGCTAGTCGAGCGGGCGGCGGATCTCTATGCGCGGGGGGACAACGATAGGAGCGCTGATATGCTCGGGCAAGGAGAGCGGGCTCTCGCCGGGTTGCAGTCGGGGCTGGAGAAAGTTGCTGCAGGTGGAGGCTCCATGGCGGATTTAGGGAGGCTGGAAAGGGTGCTCGGGGCCGCCGAGCACGCCGCCTCAAGTGTGCGAACGGCACCGGTGTCGGGAGGCGGGCGGCCCGCGTTTGAGATCGTCACTCAGAGCGCACACACGCCGGGTGATCAGGCCAGCTGGCAGACAGAGGGACCTGCCTCAGGCCGCTTCTGATAACTGCTCCGGTTAGCTAGTGCGATTAGTCAGCCGAAGCATTTAGAAGCTTTAGGCCTTTACCGCGTCCTTGCGCCGGGGTTCGGGATAAATATCAGCATCCACAATGACGTCTACCACAGATGGTTTGTCCTGCTTGAGTGCCTCGATGTAGACATCCTCTAAATCGTTTGGATCCTCGACCCGGTAGCCAACGCCGCCGAAGACGCGCGCATAGTCGTCGAAACGCGGGTTGCCAATAGCGTCGCCGATGTAGCGGTCGTTATAGAAGTGGTGTTGGTAGGCGCGCTCTGAGCCCAGGTTGTGGTTATTGAGGATGATAGTCGTGGTGTTGAGTTTCTCCCGCATAGCGGTTTCCATCTCGGCGCCGTTGAACAGGAATGAACCATCGCCGCTGACAGTGACGACGGGCCGGTCCGGGCAGGTGAGTTTTGCCCCTAGTCCGATCGGGTAGCCGATTCCGATGGCGGCCAGATCCTGCGGGGCAAGGAGACTCCGGGGCCGCTCGAATTTTTGGTATTCATAAAGATAGCCTGCGGCGCTTCCTGCATCCATGGTGAGGATGGCGTTTTTTGGCATCACCTTGGCGAGTGCCATTTGTGCCCGGCGCGGGTCCATGGGTTTGCCGCCATAGGTAAGCGCCTTTTCGCGGTGGCTTTCCTGGGCAGTCTTTACCTGATCAATTCGCGAGCGCCAGGCCGCGTTCGGGCTCGTATCGCCAAGGAGCGCATGGATGCCCCGTAAAACGATTCCCGAGTCGCCGACCAAGCCGACCTCTGCCGGGTAGTGGCGCCCGACATTCCGTTGAACGTGGGCGGCGTGAATCAGTCTGGTGTTTTCCCCCAAAAATGTGTCTCGAAGAAAAGTGGTGCTGTGGGCCAGACGGGTTCCCACGGCAAAAACAATATCGGCTTCTTTGAAAATTTCCGCCGCCTCGGGAATCGTTCCCCGTCCGATGGAAGCCAGGTAGAGGGGATGGTCGGTCGGGGCCACATCGTCCCGGCCCGTTGAAACCATGATCGCGGCGCCAAGGGCCTCGGCCAGTGCGATAAGATCACCTGTCGCCTCGGACCAAAGAACGCCGCCTCCCGCGAGGATGAGCGGGCGCTTCGCACTTTTTAATATTTTGGCAGCCGCCGCGAGACCTTCGGGATCGGGTCCGGAGCGGGGTAGATTTTTCGGATGATGATCTCCGAGGCTAGGCACGACAACATCCTCGAGCATGATGTCGCGGGGGATGTCGAGGTGAACAGGCCCCGGAACGCCCGAGATAGCCTCGTGGTAGGCCTCGCGTACAAGGTCTGCGGCCTTGTCGGCTTTTCTTACCTGGATGGTTCGCTTAACGACGGGTGCAAAGAGCGCGCCGTGGTCAATCTCCTGGGTGGACTCATAGAACATGTCCTTGGTCATAGGGGCGCCGGTGATAACGATCACCGGGCTCTGGGCCAGTTTTGCGTGCGCGATACCGGTTATGAGATTGGTTGCGCCGGGCCCGTTGGTGGCCATACAAACGCCGGGGGTGCCCGTCAGGCGACCGTGGGCGCTTGCCATTAGAGCTCCGCTCTGCTCGTGGCGTACGGTGACGAAGCCCAAGTCCTCGCGCCCGTACATGCCGTCGAGTATCTCGACCATGCATGAGCCGGCCATACCGATGATGTTTCTAATTCCGAGTTGCGCAAGCGACTCGGCAATCGCGTATCCCGCAGACATGGTGGCCATGAAAATAATCTCCCGTAATATTAAAAAATTATTGTTGTTTGATGTGTATTCTTAATGGTTTTTTTGACGTAGAGTCGAGACTAGGCCCACCTGGGAGCGCTGTCAACAAAACGGCTTAATGGCTGAATTTTTCTGTCATGAAGAGGGTCGAAAAAGAGAAAAAAATAGACAATTCGATATTTGGGCTAGTTTCTTGAGACCGATATTAATTTTAATATACTTGCAAAGTAATTTCATTATTTGTATTTTAATTTGGGTGGTTTGATTTTAAAGTAATTTTAAATTATAAAAATGCATAATGTTTGGGTATCTAAAGACTGCAAACCATCTGGGCTTGGGGTAGAATAATCATATTCTAGTTAAGATTTACCAAGCCCGCCCAATTAGTTTGCTTAACCTCGGGAATTGGAATCTCATGGCCGATACCAAAAAATATTTTGAGACTGCGCTCGTAGAGGTGGATTCTGTTCCTCCGATTTCGAATGTGTTTCATAAAATTATGGAACTCACCGAGGGGAGCGATACGGCACGAGATGAGTTGATTCGTTGTGTGTCGCTCGATCAAGGTGTTGCCGCGAAAACGTTTCAAATAATCAACTCGGCTTACTATGGCATCCGGCAGGAGATAAGCAGCCTTGAGGTGGCCGTGGGGCTTCTGGGCGATAAGAAGGTTCGGGATATTGCGATAATGTGTGCCACCTCGGGTTTGCTTCACAGTCATATGGGGGGCTACGGAATTCCGGCCGATGCATTTTGGCTTCATTCAGTTAGAACCGCATTCGCGGCAAGACTTCTTGCGGATAAACTCAATCCTAATATTCGCGAGACGGCTTTCGCGGCGGGTCTGCTTCATGACATCGGTAAACTGGTTGTTGACCGACTGGTAGAGGAATCTCAAAAGGAAATTCTTCTAAAGCCAGAAGGTTTTATTAGCCCGGATTATCACCTCAGAGAGTCGGGCCTATATGGATTCGATCATTGCACGGTTGGATTCTTTTTGGCGAGAAAATGGAATTTTTCCGAGGAGTTGACCGCAGGGATTTCGTTTCATCATTTTCCCGATTTTGAGGTCGCCCACAGGGAGATTGTCAGGATAACCTGTGCGGCGGACCTTTTCGCCCATCTGATGGATTTCGAGGTTCTTCCACCGGGCCTGGTGGCCTCTCTTGAGGAGGAAGGGCGGATTCCGGTAGAACTCTCACATGTCGAGGTCGAGGAAATCTTTACTGAACTCAAGGTAGAAATTGATGCATCCCAGGCTTTTTTAGGCGTATAGCGTTTATTTTGAAGAAAGCCCTGAAAAATTTCCCAGATGTGACCACTTGTATCTAACATTGAATTTTCGTGTGGGCCCTATTTTTTCTGGATTTGTGCCTCCCTGTCTTGATTCAGAGCATAACATCGTGTAAATGACAAAGAACTTATGTCCGCCCTTGGTGTTGCCTGACTGAAGGATTTTCATTGGGCTGACAAGCTGATTTATCCCCGGAAAGATAAAAATTGGATTAGGCAGATTGGTCTATCACTCTTTTGCCTTCTAGGCACTAGAGTTTAACTGGCAGTGAATGGAGCATTATGAAGATACTACTTACCGGCGGCGCTGGCTTTATCGGCTCCCATCTCGCGACAGAGCTTCTTGGGCGAGGGCACGAAGTTTTTGTTGTGGATAATCTTTCAACCGGGAGGCTGGAGAATCTTCGGCATATCCAATCCAATGCCGGTCTTCATCTGAAGGAAGGAAATGTCCTCGATTTAGAGATCCTTGAACCCTTGGTTGAAGAATGCGACGAGGTATACCACTTGGCTGCAGCCGTAGGTGTACGGCTGATAATGGAAAAACCAGTTGATACGATTATGACGAATGTTCGGGGAGCAGAGAACATTCTTGAACTCTGCCGGAAGCATTCAAAAAAAATATTTATCGCCTCCACTTCTGAAATATACGGGAAGAACAAAAATGGGCCGCTCAGCGAGGATGATGATCGCATCCTGGGCTCGACCAAAAAACAGCGATGGGCGTATGCCAACACGAAGACCCTTGATGAGTTTCTGGCATTCGCATATCACCAGACATATGATCTACCTGTTGTTATTGCCCGGCTTTTCAATACGGTGGGCCCTCGGCAGACGGGGCGCTATGGGATGGTGATACCGAACTTTGTCCGCTCGGCTCTGGACGGCATGCCGATCAACGTATACGGCACAGGCGAGCAAACTCGTTGTTTTGCGCATGTTGGTGATGTGATTCAAGGACTTATTGGTTTGATGGAGCACCCAGAGGCTGTCGGGGACGTTTTCAACGTTGGCAACAATGAGGAAACCTCTATTGCCGAGGTAGCCATACGAGTGAAAGAGATGACCGGTTCGTCCTCGGAAATTAAATATATTTCTTATGAAGAGGCGTATGGCGAGGGATTCGAGGATATGGAGCGTCGCGTTCCGAATCTCGCGAAAATAGGGAATCTTATCGGATATAAACCCAAGTCGAAACTAGATGATATTTTGGCTTCGGTAATTGAATATTTCAAGGAAAACTCAAGCGACAGGTAGCTGGCGTCATGAGGTCGTCTACATAATTCTCAAGGGGAATTTAGCAGGATGGAAAGCGTATTGGTGACAGGAGGCGGTGGATTTATCGGCTCCCATCTCGTCCGTGAGCTCCTTGAGCAGGGGTACGCGGTTCGGCTGCTTGATAATTTCTTCTCTGGTCGCCGGGAGAACATCGAGGATATCTTGGGCGACATCGAACTTATCGATGATCCGGAAGGGCTTCTCTCGGTTGATGTTTGTGAGCGCGCCGTGCGCGATGTGGATTTTATCCTGCATCAAGGGGCAGTGCCCTCGGTTCCCCGCTCGCTGGCTGAACCCGTCTACACAGATCGCGTGAACGTCGGGGGTACAGTGTCGCTTCTTGAGGCCGCGCGTAAGGCGGGCGTCTCAAGGTTTGTCTATGCCTCATCCTCGTCGGTCTATGGCGACGCGCCAGGAGAAATCAGGTGTGAGGACGGTGGGCTTCAACCGCTTTCCCCATACGCAGTATCGAAGTTGGCCATGGAAATGTATGCCGTCATGTATCACCGTCTTCATGGTCTTGAGACGGTGGGCCTCCGGTATTTTAACGTGTTTGGTCCGCGTCAGGACCCCGAATCACAATATGCGGCGGTGGTGCCGATATTCACGCGCGAGTTGTTGAAGGGAAAATCACCAAAGATATTTGGAGA
>JABJAL010000095.1 GCA_018669005.1 Nitrospinaceae bacterium | reverse complement strand
TCTGTGCCATATATCTTGTGGCCCTGGATATTTTCTTATTTTAACACGGGCGGCGACCGGGGGCATTCGCTTCCGCAATTCTGAGGTACGCGGAGAAGGCACCGCCCGATTCCTAAGGAATGAGGAGCGCCTGCTATGCTTTTAAACGAAATGACGTGGATGGAAATACGAGACATGCTTCCCCAAAACCCGGTGGTGATTCAGCCGCTGGGCTCGACTGAGCAGCATGGGCCCCACCTTCCGCTTCAAACCGACATATTGAGCGCCTACGAAATCGCCCAGGCGGTGGCTGAGCGCACGGGCTGTCTGGTGGCGCCGCCTTTGCCTTATGGTTACTCGGAGACTTGGCAGACTTTTCCGGGAACGATCAGCTTTAAGCCGCAAACCTTTATGAATTGTATTTCTGATATTGCCGATTGCTTTGTGCGCGGAGGGTTTAAAAAAATATTTTTTCTAAACGGCCACAACGGCAACCTCGCGCCTCTCCAGACCATGATGTTTCAACTGCTCGAGCGCTACGGGCGCGAGGGCGAAGTCTTCATCGGGGCAGGCTCGTACTTTATGATCGCTCAAGAAGCCTGCGCCGCCATCGGGGACAGCTTCAGCGATGGAACCCATGCCAACGAGTTCGAGACTTCCATGATGATGCAGATGCGCCCCGATCTTGTTCACGTGGACCGTCTGGGCGATTGGGTCTATGAGCCCGAGTTGATTCTCTCGTTTCGCGAGGGAATGACAACCGCGCTAAAGCTGCCCGACAGTAGCCGCCACATCGGCGTATTTGGCGATCCGCGAAGGGCAACCCCGGATAAAGGAAGGCGGTATTTCGAGGCTTGCGTCGGGCGGGTGGCTGAGGTGGTGGAAAACTTCGAACCTGAGTATTTCGGTCTGAGCGGCGATTAGATTTTAGTTTGCTGAGTGGCGCTATTTTTACGCTTCTTCAAGCGGGGCTGTAAACGTTGGCGCTGCTGAATTTCGTTATGCCGTTTTCACCCCGCGACGGCCCAGGCGCCTCCCAGTGCGATAACGCCGCCCGCGACAACGCGCCAGGTGATGGATTCTTGTTCGCGGAAAAACAGCCACGATAGAAAGATGATGACCAAAAGCGAGAGGCGGCTCAGGGGGATTACCTGGGTCAGGTCGCCGGTCTTCACAGACGACCAGAAAACGAGAATGCCGCACGCCTGAAGCGTCGAGCCGATGAGAATCGCCAACAATCCCTTGCTCTCAATTGCCCCAAGGGCAGCACTTTTTTTAAATGGGATCACACATAATAAGATGATGAGCGATGTGGTGTTGGCGATGGCCATGCCCAAAGCGGCAGAGGAAATATAGATGAATGCGTATTTTGCCGTCAGGTGGGCCAGGGCATAACTCAGCGCCGATAGGGCGGGGAAGAGATAGTATGACAGGTGTATGCGTTGACGAATTTCCTCTGTTTCCTTGTAGACGAGGAAACTCGCGCCGAGCATGATGGCCAGGGTTCCGAGGATGATCCAGCCGGTTATTTTTTCATCGAGAATAAAGACGGCAAAAGATGCCGACCAGATCATGACGGTCTGGCTGATAACCGTGGAGCGAGCCAGACCCACTAGTCTGATACCGCTCAGGTAGAGGTAGCGCCCGATGCCAGCCCCGAAAATACCCATCGCCATGAAGATGAGCACCCCGGCGAGGGGCATGCGCTCCACCGGCCCCTCTAGCCAATAAAAAAACCAACCCGCTATTGCCGTGATGGTTCCCATGATTAGGCTGGTGGCGAAGGTGCTCAACCTGACGACAGCATAGCGCTGAAAAATTCGGGCGACGGAGACCAGCGAGGCAGCGATAAGCGCCAGTATGTTCGGATGTATTGAGTCGAGCAAAAAAAACTCCGGTTCTTGGCCAGCTGAATTCAGGCAGCGGACCTTTTCTATTTTACGGGGTATTTCTTGAAGCGGTATGAGAGCCTACTCTTCTGGCGGGGTTAGCACCACCTCGGCCGTCTCGCCCTCGATGATGTTGTCGGGAAGAAGGGTGGGTGCCTCACTTGAGGACATGTGTTTGAAAAACGTTGAGGCCGCTCGCAAGTGGCGCTCGACAATTGCGCCTGGAATGTCGGGAGAGCTGCCTCGCCGCTTGAGGACAGGTCCTTCAGTCGTGGCTAGATCGTGTATGCCATCGAAGTCAGGCACCGCTCTTCCGGTTCGCTCTCCTCCCTCGCGATCAACGGTGCAGTCGGCAACGAGCCATTTGCCGTTCAGG
>JABJAL010000094.1 GCA_018669005.1 Nitrospinaceae bacterium | reverse complement strand
TTGCTCGGGTGTATGGCGCTTCTTGCTCATCTAAATCCCCTCCCGGGTTGGGCGGTCTTACCAAAAGAGTATCGAATATCCTCTCTTTCAGCTTGGACCGGTTTGAAGGGGCAAGGTCAGTCCAGTTTATCTAGCTACCAGGACAATTTTTCCGCGGACATGACCTTTTTTGCTAATTTCCAGCGCCGAGGCCGCTTCAGCCAGCGGTATTTCAGTGATCTCTAGTGACTTTAACGCGCCGCTCTCTACAAGCTCAACAATACGTTCAAGATGCTTTCTGTCCCGGGGCACTTTTGGTCGTATAGCGGTAACATCATTCTGGGGTGGTTCGAAGCCCTCTGGTCCGTTAGCAACATGGATTAGACGACCTCCGGATTTTAGGACCGAGAAACTACGCGCGTGAACTTCTCCCCCAATCGTATCGAATACGACATCACATTTGGGTACAACTTCTGTAAAATCTTGTGTCGAGTAATCTATGGCTTCGTCTGCTCCGAGGAGGCGGACGTAATCGTGATTCCGGGCGCTGGCTGTGGTAAAGACTTTGGCTCCAATGTGTCTTGCATATTGCACCGCGAACCCACCAACACCCCCGGCACCCCCATGGATTAGTATTGTCTCGCCAGATTTAAGTTGAGCGGTATCCTCCAGAGCGATAAGTGCAGTCAGGCCTATCAACGAGAATGCGGCAGCTTCGATGTGCGAAAGGACGGGGGGTTTAATTGCGACGATCTCGGCTTTTATGGCGAGAGCCTCCGCATAGGCGCCTTCTTGCCCGCTATCCAGAACGCCGAACACAGCGTCACCTTTGGAAAAATACCCGACGCCTGGGCCAGCTTCTCGTACCACGCCCGAAAAATCGCGTCCCAGGATATGAGGGAAAAGCATTTTGGGGTCGCTGCCATGACGACCTTCTCGCGACTTCCAGTCAGACGGATTCAGGCTCGCCGCATGAATATCCACGACTATCTCGCCGGAACCTGCAGCCGGGTCTGGTGTATCTCCATATTGGAGAACTTCCGGGCCTCCGTAGCCATTCATCAAAATTGCTTTCATCCTATTTCTCCTTTTTGAAAGTATTGAAATTTTAGGAAGCTAATTACTGCGGTGCACAGGGGACAATTCTGAAGCCTGTAGTTGGGAAATTGCTAATTCGACAGAGGCGCCCTTATCGCATGGCTGTGGTTGGAATTCTTATAGAGTACATTTCAGAATTCTTGTAAAACTGAATTATTATAACCGTGAGCTAGTATAGACTTCGATTGATTTTTGTACATGAGAATAGATTTTGTAAATTTTTTCAAGAGTCCAATATTTTGGGAGCACGGGAGCACGGGAGCACGGGAGCACGGGAGATTGGAAATTTTAAAACAAGATATGGTGTCTACCAAGGACCGGATTCAATCCATACTGCGACAGCCCGAATGTTTGGCTCGGATTTGATGGGAGGGGAAGATTTGCCTATAGAATTTGAGTCGGAAGAAAGCGTCCTAGATCGCGATCTGAAGTCTGGTGAGCTACCAAAGATGGTAGAATCGGGTGAGCTGGACCTTTGCTATATTTCGTAAGTACGCTTCTGGAAAACTAGTTGTGGGTGGCGAATTTTTGCTTGTGGAGAAAAGAGAGCCGCCCTAATTCTATTTTTCTGTTATTTCTGATAATTCCCTGTGAAATATTTAAAATTCTCTTCATGATCGGATGGCCCTCATTGTTTGAATCCTTGCATCCCAATCTAATGTCCTTCTTAGCCGCGATATTTGTAGCGGTTGCCCAGGTGATGTTCCGCTTGGCTCTGAACCGCCTGAGTCCCGCCTTCACAACCTTGATGATGAATCTTATGTCAGCGGTTTTCGCGATTGGGCTCTATGCATATGGGGATGGTGTGAATACCTGGCCTCTGGCCGCCCTTTTCTGGTTTGTCCTGATTGGCGTGTTCGGTAATTCGATGAGCCGCTACCTGAGCCTTCTGGGTGTAAAATTCATTGGACTCTCGCGGACCCAGGTATTGTTGCAAACCGTTCTTGTTTGGTCTTCCCTGCAGGGTGTTTTTTTCCTCGGGGAGCAGATGACGCTGGGCATTGCTATTGGCACTCTGGCCATTATGTGCGGTGCTATTCTCCTCCTCTACGATCGACGGACTAATGAGGTGACTACCCCTATCCTGTACTATTTTGTTCCTGTGCTGGCTTCCTTCCTCCTCTCAGTGACATTTGTTTTTCGAAAGTTCGGGCTCGACATGCTCCCATCAACCTCGTTGGGGATTGCTGTGTCCACCGGCTCGGCAGCTCTACTTTTGGCTGCTTTCATGCCCTTTGCCAAAGAGGGAGGCACCAGGCGTTGGGATCCTCGAGGCCTGTTTATTGTTCTCCTTGGAACAATGTCCCATTTCATAGCAGCACTTTTCTTCTGGTCTGCTGTCCAGCGAGGGGAAGTTGTACAAGTCATCCCCATTAACCGCTTGTCGGTCCTTATCGTAATCCTCCTCTCTTGGCTTTTCATGCAAAAGCAAGAGGCTGTTACTTGGCGTATTGCATTTGGTGGCGCTATTTCGGTCGTGGGTGCATATGCCGTGGTGTGGGGAAGATGAGGTTGAGTATTAACATCAGATCAATGTCTGAGGATGGAAAGGCACTAGATATGGAAGTTTATATCTAGTGTTCTGGCACTGTGATTTATATGGAGTGTGGGAGGCGAACAAGTTATTCGTCACTCACATGATGATTACCGGCATGATTCCATTGCGGTTTGCATGGGGAAATTTTTTATTGAGTAAAGTCATTGCCACCCTAGCCATTCGCAAATCGCATGTCCCATGATCCAGTTTTTGTCTTCTTCGGTGAGCCATGACATCTCTTCTGTGAACATGGTTACCACCTGAGAATAAGAACACGGCACATGATATAGGTGGGATAAATCAGACCCCCAGAAAATACGCTTTGGTCCGAAGGCATCATAGATGCGGCGCAGGTAGGGATGAATCCGAGTGTAGGGATAATTGTCGCTGGTAAATTGCGGCAATGAAGTCGCTTTGACAGCAATGTTTGGACGCTTGGCAACGGCCAGCAACATATCCAGGTCTTTAAATGCTTCCTCGTCTTTGTCATCACCGGAAATACACAGGTGGTCCACGACCAGTTTCAACCCTGGATGACGTTCGGCAATTTGATCGATGAATTTCAATTGCGCCGAATCGACCAAGAGCATGATAGGTACGCCAGCCTGTTCCGCCTCCGCCCACAGCCAATCTGCGAGTCCTTCGGAGAGTATCGGTCGAAAAGGTGGGTGCCTGAGTACCAGGCGCAAACCAAGCATCCCGACTTGTTCTCGCCAGGTTGCCATTTGTCCGCGTGATGCGGGTAATTCTGGCTCGAAGCGCCCCATGACGGCGAATTGATCTGGATGTGCTTGTGCCGCCTCGAGTACCAAATCATTTCGAAAACCCTCCCACATCGGCGTCACGAGGACCGCACGTTGGACGCCTGCAGCGTTCATTTCCTCCAGGAGATTGTCCTTCGAAAAAGGCTCTGGTCGATGTGGCTTGACTATTTGTTCCTCTGGCCAAGGCCGCTCTGGTGTGTTGGCAGCCCATATATGGACCTGTGCATCAACTATAGGCATGAGATGTCTCCCGTCCATCCAGTTTAAAGCCGGAAAGGGCATGGAGCTAATTTTTGCAGAATGCAACTGTGAGAAAAAATTATCTTGAAGACATCGCGTCCTTATTCCTGGATTCTTAGTCAAAGCAAAATATATTTATATGTCAAGATTTCACGGGATAAGGTTTAGGGCATAGGCCAAGGTAGGCTGCACTTTTTCCCGATGTTCCGCCTGCAACGACGATGTCGATTTTTTCCGGCTCTTCAAACAGAGGAATCATAGCGCTTGAATCCGCTTCGGTGATCCATTTTCGATCCTGGCCCCAGGCAAGAGACTTGGAGCGCCTGTATTTTTCGGCGGTGATAGCGCAATGAAGATGAAGATATTGGCGTATATCGTCTTTCGTCCAGCCGTCCCGGTTGAAAATTTCTGCGTGGGCCGGAGACAGCAAAATTACGGGATAATACGGAATGAAGATGGTCTGGCCGATACCGATGACCCGCAAGGAGATCGTATTGATAAGGGTGTCGGCAGTATCACTTTCAAGATCGGCGATTTCAATCAAGGAGTGGCCATAGAAGCATGAGACGGTGCTTTCCTCCAAGCTAAAACCCTTTTCAACATGATAGGGCTCCCATGGATTTTTCCCTTCGTTTTCTGCGAGAACCATGCTGAATTTTGCCGGTGAGCCGATGGTGTCCTGATCCAATATGCCGGGATATGCGCCGCCCACGTTCATCAACGCGAGGCGCACCGCTCGTCCAATCGCGATATTCGGGAAAGAAAGTTTTCCGGGCCCGGCATTTCCTAAAGCACAGGAGCCGGAATTGATTTTTAGTTTCTTTCCCACCGGACCATTTACGACAAAGAGCGGGGCGTGCGCACCAGTAGAAACCGTGCACATTCGCAAATTTATTTCCGGATGGTGCATGGCTTCTATAGCCGTGATGATGATTGGCATGAATTCGGGCTGACATCCCGCCATCACAGCATTAATGGCAATATCTTTGACGGTTGCCTGAGCCATTCCAGGAACAAAATTCTCCACTACAACATCATCGGGCACACGTTTTGTCCCAGCTAGCATTTTATTTACGGAGTTTTCAGTCGGCGGCACAAGAGGAAAACCATCGCTCCATCCCCATTCCAGGAACCGCTCATTCATATTCTCTAGGCACTCCAGAAGGTCTGTGCCGAAAAATTGCAGCGTATCGTCATCGGGTCCATGAATAGCAATTCTTTTGACGACATTCTCGTTGGATGTTGGGATTTGTTTTGTCAGGCCGGAGACAATATCTTCGAAAATACGATCGATGGCCTCAAGAGTTTGTGTGGCTGTGATGGTGGTGAACGCATCAGGGGTTATAGCAAGTGCGGGTTCTTGCAAGCCATATGCTTCGGCGCTTGCTCTTGCATCTTCGACGAAATAATCCTGAACGATAGAGACAACAGGTATGCCCAACTCTTCGATGCCTGCGTGGTTTCTGACCAACCACGATGTGCAGGATCCTCAGTCCCCGGTTGTAGCAATTACTGCAGAAATTTCTCTTTGACGGACATTTTCAAACCACTCTTCGGTTGCCTCGTTCACAGGCCCCGTTTCTAGCCATTCAAAGCTTAGACCCTCAAATTTTTCTGACAGCAGGTCTTTTACCCTGTTTAAAGCCACATCGCCATGTTTTTTATAGTTCCAATATAATCCGATTTTGGATTTCGAAAGATCATTGACTCTATTGGCGGGTGGCATTGGCTTGAATTTTCGGGCCACTACCGGGTTCAAAACACGCAGGAGTGCTTGGTCATTTGTGTCCTCTGGTGAAGCGCTGAGGGTCATTTGCTCCTCCTTTTATCAATTAAAAATCTTCTGAAGATAGTATGAGATTAGCGCGTTCGGTCAAAAATTTCGAATGGCCCAGATATCATAAGTTTTATAGACAGCGGTAGGGCCATTTCAGGATAATTCCATTTTTCAATTTCTGGCGAAATGCCGAAAATTCTTTAATGACGGGTAATTTTTAAGGTTTTTGAGTCGGTGTTGACTGGTCTTTATCTCGGTGGTGATGTTTCTTTTCATAGCGGCCTGAATGGATGTGGGACATTTGCGAGGCGCAGCTACGGTTCCAGGACTATTGTTGGGAGTGATACAATTATCGACGAGATGTCAATAATTGTAGGCGGCTCCTGAAATTTTTCAACAAACGAGAATGGATTTTATTGAATTGTTATTTAAAGGAGAGATTTATGCACAGCTTCAGCATGCTCGAAGAGCAGGAATTTAAGCCCGAGCGGCATGTCGATAAAATTCTCGGTACCTATGGAGAAGGTGATACCACCATCGCCTGCTGGGAGCCTGGTCAGGTCAGCCCGTATCATTGTCATCCGAATTGCACTGAAATTTATTTTTGCTTTCAGGGTGGCGGCACGATGAAATCACCAGAGGAAACCATTGAAGTTACCCCTGGCTCATTCGTTGTACATCCGCCGGGTGAGCTTCACGAATACAACAACGGCCCCGAGCGGACCCTCCTCTTCCGGGTTCGTTACGGCGAGAATATGAAAGGACAGATTAAGGAATGGCCCAGCCATCCGGAATGGAAGCCGGGAGATAAGCCCTGAGGGGGGAGCTAATGAACTGTTGTGTCTTAACTTCCTGTCTGAATGGGTTTTATTGAAATTGAGGAGCATCGATCTATTGTTGTCGGGTAAAATCGTTTAAATTTTTTTTAAGCGCAGGGGTCGATCTAAACCCCTGTTTCGATTTTCAGCGAAGGGAACTTTATGAGCCCGAAAACTGAAGTGTCATTTGAAAGCAATCTTCAAGCGCGTATGGATCGAATAACAGAGCTTTGTACTTTTTGCGGCAAATGTGTCGAAGCTTGTTCGATGCTGCCTTACACAGAGCTCCAAGAGGAAAACCCTGAATCTGTTGTGCGCTCGGTGGTGGATATTATTAATGGTCGTCCCTTTGCACCCGAGGGCGCGGCTTGGGCTCAGGCGTGTCAAAAGAGCGGTGCATGTATCGATGCTTGCCCCGAGGATGTAAATCCGCGGGAAATGCTGCTTTATGCCAGAACCAAACTCCAGCAGCGCGATTTCGGAAAAGAGGAATTAAGACAACGCGGACGGAATTTTTTCCGCCGGCTAAGTGGAATCATTCGCGTCACGGCCGGGCTCCAAACTCCACCTGATCTTTATCGGCGTCTTACCTCTGTCCGGTTCGAGAAGAAGGCCCCCGCACAAAATCTTTTCTATTTCGGGTGCCATATTCTCAAGACGCCTCATATCCTGCTCTCGTGCATGGATGTATTCGAAAGGATGGGATTGGACTACGAAGTGGCGGGCGGAATGGCTCATTGTTGCGGCATTAATCATTTTCGAAGCAGCGACCCCGAGGCAGGGGCGGCCATGGGTACGCGGTCACTTGAAAAATTTCAGTCTTATGGGTCTGGGCAGGTAATTACTTTCTGCCCTACCTGCCAGATGCAATACACGGAATACCGCCCTCTTTATAATGGACCCGGAAATGACGAACTCCCCTTTGTTCATGTGACGAAATTTTTGGCCCAGAATATCGATACCCTCAAATCTCTTTGTTTGACCCAGGTCAATAAGCGGATTGCACTCCATCTTCACGGAGGAACCGATGGTGTGGAAGAGAATGTGAAAGCGATTCTTGCCTGCGTCCCTGGCCTCGAAGTGGTCGAAATTGACCAACATAAGGACCATGGTTATCAATGTCCCACGCTTCTGTTGCCAGGAGCGCCTGAGGCGATGCGCGAAAAACTCTTTTCCTCGGCCAGTGCTGCCGAAGTGGATTCTGTGGTGACCGTCTATCACAGTTGCCATTTTGAACTTTGTCCAGAGGAGGGGAATCAAGCTTTCGAGTTGGAAAATTTCATGACGATTCTGGGCCAATCGATGGGATTCGAATATCCGGATTGGACGAAAACTTTCAAGTTATACGGAGATTTGGATCGCGTTTTGGCTGAGGCCGGGGAACAACTCCGAGAGCACGGTATCGACCCCGATAAGGCGAGAGGCCCGCTTAAAGCGGCTCTTTACGGCTAGGGCATTAAACAAATTTTGTGAAACTGGGGACATCTCAGCTTTGCGCCACCGGGCGCACTCTCGTTTCGTAGTACCCGGAGCATTCACCGGAGTTTGTCAAAATATCTTCCGTGAGGACGTTTATCCCGTGTCCCTTCTTCATCCAACCGCCTGACCTTGCCAGACAAACATCTTTTCGAAGCTCTTCGTCTAAAGCGAACACAACCTCGCACTCACCGCTGGGGGAGAGAAGGCGGCCCTTCTCTCCATCTTTAAGGGTGAAGCGCGTGGCGGTCTCTGGGTGGAGCCAAACGATGGCCTCGCTTTTCGTTTGTTGAGACTCAAGCATCTGTGAAGACTGATAGCGCTGGTACTTTAACGAGAGAAGACGAAGGGGATAGCGGTCATCAGCTTTCGAGTCTCCTTCCGGCTCCCACTCTTCTAGGAACTCAAACTTGCCCGAGGGCGTCGCAAAGACGCCACCCTCAAAAGGAGTTCTGGGAGACTCAGGATTTCTGAATATTTCATTTGTGGCGTTCTTAGGGTTCAGGCCGTACTTCTCAATGGGTGCTAACGCCTTCGGTAGGAATTGTTCTATCGGGTGGCCTAGATAGGGGTCTTCAATACCCAGTCTCTGGGCCAGGAGACCTACAATTTCCCAGTCCGCTTTTACCCCTTCCGGAGGCTGGACAGCGGGCACCACCGGGCCGACATAGGGATTCCAGCCAGCGGCGCGAATATCTCTAGTCTCAAGGAACATAGCAGACGGTAGGAAGAGATCTGCACATTCCGCCGTATCGGTCAGGAAGGAATCCACTACAGTTACGAAATCTATGGAACGAAACGCTCGGGCCACTTTTTGAGAGTTCGGGCATTGGGTTACCGGGTTTCCTCCGTGAATGTAGGCCGCCCTTATCGGCGGCTCCTTCATATTTAGGATAGCCTCCCCAATTATGGCTTTAGGGGCTGTGCGATGCGAGGTTGCGAATTCTCCCCCGTCTAGCGTGCGATCAAACGGTCCCCAAAAGTCCGAGTTGTAATTATACCCGCCTCCCTTCACGCCAAGGTTCCCGGATAAGGCGCACGCGGCCAGAATCAAACGAGTTATCTCCGCACCTTGCTTGTAGTGTTGAGGGCCTCTTCCCATGCAGATTGTGGCGGGATGGTTCTGACTAAAGAGCATGGCGATTTCTCTTAATGTTTCCTCCGAAAGCCCGCAGCCAACAGATAGCTGTTCCCATGAAAAACGCTGGGACATTCGCTCGATCGCTTCTGCGTTCAGCGTTGCGTTCTTTAGGAACTCAACGTCCGCCTTGTCTTCCTCGAGTAGATATTTGCATATCGCAAGGGCTAGATACCCGTCTCCGCCGGGTTTCGGTGCATAGTGGTGATCGCAGAATTTTGCAGATTCGTTTCGGATGGGATCGATGAGGATAATCTTGGCGCCATTCTCACGGGCTTTTTTAATAAGCGGAACCATGTGGACCGAATATGCGACCGGGTTTCTTCCCCAAAGGACAATCATCTGGCTATTTACCATCTCGGAGGGCGCAGGGCATATAGAACGACCCAGGCTTTGAATCATCCCAGCGACACCTGCTGTCAGGCAAAGAGAGCCAGAGGCTACCGTGGGCCCACCTAGCTTGTTAAACAGGCGGATATTGTAGCGATTGGAAATGCCGAAAGAGCCCGAACTCATAAAATAGAGAATGGAGGCGGGGCCATACTCATCCACGGCAGCGCGAAACTTACTTGCAGCTAAATCGATGGCATTGTCCCAGGATATCTTTCGCCACCCATCTTTTGTTTTTTGTAGTGGGGAGGTCACCCGCTCTGAGCTGTAAAGACGATCAAGGTATCGGTTTAAGCGGATGCACAAAAAACCCTCCGTGTAGGGATGTACTTTTGAGCCGCGTAACCGAACAACTCGGTTGTTTTCGACTTCGGCCTCTACACCGCAAGCGTCTTGGCAGTCCAGGGTGCAAGTTGTTTTGATCGTATTAACCATAAATGTGTCCTTTTTTCATTCACCTTGGTGGCATCGAGAAAATGATGAAGGTGTTTTGATTCGATTGCACAGTTGGGAAAATTGTAAAGCAAATACTATGAAAATGCCCTACCTAAGGCGAATTACTAAATAAGGAGAGATGGGAGCGTAGTTTAATGACTTGCCTATTGGTCGACAGGTGAACCGTCGCGGTGGAGGCGCATGGCGACGGGTTTGCTCATAGGCGGACGTATGGATTCCGGAGCATCGACCAGGTCGATGCCGATTCCCGGTCTATCAGGTATGGCGACGAAGCCATCTACGGGGGTTGGTACTTCATCGACAATGTCATGCCCAAGGTGTTTCCGAGAAGAAACCATAACGCCATCCTCAAAGCCGGTGCTGTATTCCTGAATGGCAAAATTGGGTATCGCAGCATCGAGTTGCAGGCAGGCGGCCAGGCCGACCGGAGACAGTGGGTTATGCGGCACCACCATTACATTATGTGCCTCAGCCATGGCGGCAACCTTTCGGCCGCCGGTGATGCCACCACATAGGCACAAGTCTGTGCGGGCGTATGCCATCGCATTTCGGGATAGTGCTGCCTGAAATTCATAAATAGTTGAAAATCGTTCGCCGGTAGCAATTGGGATTCGAATTTTCTCTGCGATGAGAGCCATCGAGTCGGTATCCTCGGGACGCATCGGGTCCTCAATGAACATCGGATGATATTGTTCTATGCCCTGCGCGAGAACTATGGCCTCTGCCGGGGTCAATCTGCGGTGGATTTCGATACATAAATCCAAGTCGTTGCCCGCTGTTTCTCTCATTTGCCTGACATTGTCGATTGCATCGCGCATCTTGGCGGCATGCGACTTGAAATAGATTTCATCCTCGCCTTCATCCAAGAATGGATTAATGTGCCCTGCGGCGGTGAAGCCCTCCTCTTTTTTCGTTTTACCTCCTCAAGAATTCCTTCGATGGTTTTTTCATATACGTGTCCGTAGACTCGCGCGCTGGTGCGGACAGCCCCGCCGAGAAGTTGATAGATAGGTACGCCTAGTTCCTTGCCTTTGATATCCCAGAGCGCAATATCAATTGCCGAAATAGCTGCATTGATGGCAAGTCCTTAGAAATAAGAGAAACGATGCATGACGTTCCAGTGATGTTCAATTTTAGACGGGTCTTTGCCCTCTAAGTAGTCGGCGAACCTTGACAGTGCAGCTTTGGCAGCTTCGATATGTCCCCAGGAGCCAGCTTCCCCAATTCCGTAAATACCTGTATCTGTCTCGATTTTGACAAACATGAACTGTCCAGCATGAATTGGCGTCACCTGGGTAATTTTCATTGATATGGCTCCTGGGATGAAAGCATGTCTTTTGTAAATATATCTATGAGTTCAAAATCTGTTTTGTGCATGGCAAATAGAAACTTTAAGCCTTAAAGCATAGTGTTCATCGCCTTGCTGAGTGTAGGCGTATTACCTGAGCCCGCTTTCCAAGAATAATCTGTTTATGGATGTTTCCTACCCATTTTCTTGCTATGGCCAAACGCCTCAGATTGGGCTGGCAAGAAGGTTCTAATCCTCAAATCGGACCCCATTGACCGTGTTTTGCCTACAAATAATTGAGTTTCGTTTAGCTGCAATAGGGCTATGAAGTAGGGGGATTTATCTCGGAGTCGAGAACTCTGGTGTTCTAAAGACACATGAGAATCTAAATTTTGGTTGCGGAGAACTGTCTTGGGTTATATATAAGAGATAAGGACCCTGTATTCTTGTATGTGTGTGTTTTTTAGGTTTCCTGAAAACACATAAGCCATTTAATTATAATTACTTATATTCATGGAGTTTTCAGCTACAAAAAGAGTTTTTCCTGGAAAAGATTTGCAAACCTTCTATTTAAATACCCTACCAAGGGCATAATTTTGAGGAGGCAGCTTTGTGAAATGTCCGCGTGCAGTACTTTTATCTCTAGTTCTATTGCTCTCAATTTTTGCATGGCCATTTTTTGAGGGAAAGGGCGCCGATGCCTATCGAGACGGCGGCTGGAATTCCAATTACTCCCTTGGCCAAAAGCTTTTTGCTACCCATTGCGCTGCCTGCCACGGCAAGAACGGTGAGGGTGGAGTCGGGGTGCCTCTCAATCTTCAAAGTTTCCTTTCCGTTGCACCACCCGGCTACATCCGCAAGACGATCTTTTACGGTCGTCTTCCGCGGACGATGATCGCCTACGGCGCCATTCTTAAGAAAAAGGAAATTGAAGCCATTGCCACGTTTGTCCGAGGCTGGCAGGTTTCCGACTACAAAGGCCTCGACATCAAACGAGTGGCCGGTTCTGTCTCGAACGGAAAACTTCTCTTTGACGGCATGTGCATCGGTTGCCATGGCCTCAATGGGCTCGGAGGGCCGCAGGTGGGCGGCGGCCATGTAACAAATGCCATCGCGGGCTACCCCGGCCCCTCTCTTAACAACCAGGGTTTCCTCAAATCCTCTACCGACGGATACATCAAGGCGACGCTGATGTCCGGTCGGGTGGGCACCCCAATGGGGTCCTATTTGAAGGGCAAGCAGGGTTTCGTCGAATTGAGGGAAGAGGAGATCAATGACTTGGTGGCTTATATCCGCTCCTGGGAAAAACAGGGCGGGGGACCACGCGATCCGTGGAGGAGTGAGTAATGTCAAAGTTTAACAGGCGAAATTTTCTGCAGGGCTCAGCCGCCGCCCTGGCCACCGGCTTGGCGATGGGCGGAAGTCTGACCCGCGACAAGGAAATGTTCCGGTTCATCGGAGACGCTGACGCGGCCACCACAGACACACGCAAGCTCGTGCCGACGCAGTGCCCTTATTGCGGTGTGGGGTGCCACACCTACTTCGTTGTGGAGAACGGCAAGATAGTCGCTTCGGTTCCCGACAAGGACTCGCCAGTGAATCAGGGTCTTCAATGCATCAAGGGGCTCACCGCTGCCGAGGCGCTCTACGTCGATAGGCTCGATAAGGTGCTAATTCGCAAGGACATGTCCAACCCGCTCACGGGCTATGTATCCAAAACAAAGGGCCGCTTCGACGACAGTGTCTTCAGAGAGGGCACCTGGGAGGAAGCCACCGAAATTGTCTCGGACATGCTCGTCTCCGTCGTGAAAAAATACGGCGGAAACTCCATTGGCGTTTTCCAGTCCGGCCAGCTCACGATGGAAGAGCAATGGCTCGACAATATTTTTTATAAGGGCGTGCTCCAGTCGAACACTATCGAGGCAAACGCCCGTATGTGTATGACCTCGGCGGTCACTGGTTATATCCACAGCCTGGGAAGCGACCACCCGCCGACGAATTACTCGGATATTGAAGAGGCTGATTTTATCAGCCATTGGGGCCACAACGCTCGCGGGTCGCACCCGGTGCTCTTCTGGCGCGTCGCGGCCACCAAGGAGAAGAGAAACATTCCGACCATGGTGGTCGATCCGCGTTTCACTGGCACCATGGACGGCTATTCCCAGGTAAACCAAAACAATAGTCTCTCGATCACTCTTCGTCCGAATGGCGACATCTCGCTCCAAAATGCCATCGCCCATGTCCTGATGAAGGAATACCCCCAGGCCGTAGATGAAGCTTTCATTCGCCAGCACACGGATGGCTTCGATAAGTATCGCGAGGGCATTCTGGCTCGCTATAGCCCGGAGCAGGTTATTGATCGAACCGGCATGGCTCCTTCCGTTGTCCGGCGCATCGCCGGCATCTGGGCTGACGCCACTCTGAAGGGAAAGCGGCGCGGCCGGGGTGGTGTGCTTACCTTCTGGGGAATCGGCTACAACCAGTCGATTCACGGCCAGCATCGAACCATCAACCTCATCAATCTCCATTTGCTAACCGGCAACATCGGCAAGCCGGGCTGGGGTCCGTTTTCGATGACCGGCCAGCCAAATGCTATGAGCGAGCGGCTCATGGGTGGACTCACTGGTCGCCTTCCCTTTAACGAGGGCTTAAAGAACGCCAAACAGCGTGCGCACATCAACAAGGAATGGGGTTTGCCAGCGGGCAGGCTCGATAAGACAGCTAAGATGAAAAACAAGGGTATGGCGATCGGTATGTTCGAACGCGCGCTCAAAGGCGAGGTTAAGGTGCTCCAACTTGCCTATGCCACTCACATCGACTTGCCGGATACGAATACGCTTGTTCGCCCGGCGCTCACCAAGACCTTCACCTACATGGCCGAAGCCTATCGGCACGCACCAAATCTGCTCTACGCGGATGTGGTGTTCCCAGCTGCGACACACGGGGAGAAGTGGGGCATCTACCAGAACAGCGAGCGCAAGATGTATGTCACCGATAAGGCGATGGAGCCCCCCAAGAATTGCATCCCTGACCTCGACATCATCATCAAGGAAGGGAAAGTCGTTGCCAAGAAATTGGGGCTCGACCCGGACAAGGTATTTCCTTATAAGCCAAAGAAAAATGGTCTTTATGATCCCGAGGATGTCTTCCGCCATATTCTCCGCGCGAGCGCGGGGTCGGATGCCAATCTCACCGGGATGCTTGAGGTCGAAAAACGAGACGGCATCTCTCCCTACGAGCAGCTTCGCAAGCAAAAGGGCATTTTCTATCCCGCGCCCACCTACGACATTGCGAAAAAGGGTGGTGTCGAGCGCAAGTACATGAACCAGGAGGGTTGGAAGGATAAGCCCTATGGCGCCTTTCGGAGAAAGAACGGAAAGGCCAAGTTCAAGCTCACCGAGCAGGACTACACCAATGCCAGGGAGATCATCGGCAAGCTCGACAAAGCGGGTAAGGATCCAAATTTTTACGTGATCGACAATTACAAGGTGCTCGTCGAGATGCGCGATAATGCGCTCACGCCAGATCTTCCCGATTTCGACTACCACGGCAAGTCCATCGCCGAGACCACAAAAGACGATAAGTATCCCTTCTGGCTCAACCTGGGAATCGTCTTCGAGCATTTCCACACCACGAAGACAATCCGTGGGGCGACCACGAGAAGGCTTGTTCCAGAGCAGTATGTCGAACTGAATCCCAAGGATGCGAAACAGCTCGGTATCGAGGACGGCGAGTGGATTCGTGTCGTCTCACCGCGCGGAAGCTACGAGGGTCGCGCGAGCATAGGAACAAAGAGCAAGGTCAAGCCCGCGCGGAACAAGGTCATGCCGGGCCAGATATTCTCTCCGTGGAACCTGTCCGTGGCCGACAGCGCGGACCCGAAGAAGAACAAGTGGCTCGTCAACGCAACGGCTCACCGCGCTTTCGACCCAGTTTCGGGACAGGCGGACTACAAGCACTTAAAGGCTCGGATCGAAAAAATTTAATCGCCTTTGTAGGGCCCGGGGAGTAGATCGTGTCTCCCCGGGCCCGTTTTGTTGGAGTTGGCAGATGGCGTTTCGGTTTGACAGACGGGCATTTTTGAAAGCGGGTGCCTCAGCGTTGGGTGTGGCGGTACTTCTTGGCACGGCTAGTGGCCGGGCTATTGCTAAGGTGGCGGCGCGTGTTCGCCCGCTGCTCAGACCGCCAGGCGCGCTTCCCGAGAAGGAGTTTCTCAAGCGCTGCATCAGGTGCGCACGGTGCGCCGCCGTTTGCCCCAACACGGCCATCAGGATGTCGGGCCTCTCGTTCGGTATTCGGAACCTCAATACTCCGCGTATCGCTCCACGCGAGCAGGCCTGCATGCTCTGCATGAAGTGCACACAAGTTTGTCCCACGGGCGCGCTTGAGCCGATATCGGCTGACGATTATTCCGTTCAAACGCAGGTCAAGATGGGCCGCGCCGTTGTCGATAAGTCGATGTGCTATTCCTATCAGAAACGAACATGCGGCGTGTGTATCCGGGCTTGCCCGTTCCCAGGTGTCGCGATGATGACTGGTCTTTATGAGCAGCCCATCGTGACGGATGCTTGTGTGGGATGCGGACTCTGCGAGCGAGCGTGCATTCATATTCCCCAGGCCATACGCATCGTTCCGGTGGAGGCCTGAGATTATGCCCAGATGGCCGAGGCGAGTATTTCAGCTTGGGGCGATTGGGTTTCTTATCGCTGTCATCGCCTTGAACTACGGCGGGGTTCTCTATCAGCAGTATGGAAAAAACGCCTTCCATAGTATCTCGTTAATGGGCACACCTTTCGAGCAGGTGCTTTACCAAATATTCTCTGTTGTGGCTGTTTGGATTCCTGATCTCCCCTCAAGATCAAATGATATTGTCGGTGGGTTTGGCTCATTTTCTTTTTTTGGGATTAGTTTTCTTGACCCTGTAATCGCTGTTGAAACTTTTATGCGCTCTCGGGATGCATGGGCGACTCTTCTCGGAGCAAGCGTGTTGGTCCTGGTAATCGCAGTATTGCTGGGGCGGGTTTTCTGTGGGTGGATTTGCCCGATCAATACACTTCTTGAAGGGATTGATCTGCTTCGTAGCAGGCTTCTACCGCGACTGGGGCTGAAGACTTTGGATTGGGCTGCCCCCCGGTGGCTGAAATGGGTTCTTTTCCTGGGAGGAGTTTCAGTGTCGGTTGTGATGGATATTGCTCTTTGGGCGCAGCTTCTGCCCCACGTTCAAATTGGGCGTGATATTTTTTCGCTTATCTTCTTTGGAACTCTGACTGCCGGAGCTTCGGTACTCGCCGTGATTATCTTTGCAGAGCTTTTTTTGTCTCGCCGTATTTGGTGCCGATCACTTTGTCCGACAGGAGCCGTCCTCGGCTTCATTGGGGCCCTTGCGCCACTTCGGCTGAGAAAAGCGCTTCTGGCTTGCCGGACAGGCTGCACGGCCTGCACTGGGGCATGTCCGATGGCGCTAAATCCGGCTGAGCCCATAGCGCAGGCCGAGTGTCTCAACTGTGGTATTTGTTTATCCGTCTGTCCGGAGGAATTGCTAAGCCTTGCTCCAGTGCGGACAAAGCGAGGCGGCTACGAGGAAATTATTCCTGCGCTTAGGCGATTTACGTTTCTAATCGTGGGCGGGCTTATGGCGGTGTTCGCTACGTTGGCAGTTTCACCAGCGGCGGCCCATCACATGCGCTCTCAGCCGCACTATGGTTACGCAGAGAGCTATCCACAGATACCAACCAAAGAGACGCGAGCGCATATCGGCAACTATGACGTTGTCGTCGTCAGTTACTTCTTCGAGGGTTTGCGTAGGGAGCGCTCAGATACTCCCGACGATGTCCAGTTCTACATTGGCTTGATGAACGCGAAGACTCTCCAGAGTTATGCGGGGCCGCTTTCAATTGAACTCTGGAAAGGAGGCAAGCGGATCGTGAATTTCGAGCACGCAAAGCCCTTTGAGGAAGCGGCCTATCGAATTCGCCAGAAAGTTTCTGGGCCGGGGCGATATATACTTCGATTGGCGGTGGGGGATATACGAGGAGAGGTGGCAGTGGATGTTGAAGGGAAGTCCTCCTCATTTATCCCTTACGTGGTTTCCGTTGGTGCCGTTTTGTTGGCTACTCTGTTCTTTCTCAATCGCAGGCGGCGAATCAATTTCCGCAGGCCGGAAGAAACGCATGTGGCATCTGGTTCGTAAAACAACTCAGACGCTTGTTTTCCTTTCTCTGATCGTGGCGCCAGCCCTCGCACTTTATGACGTGGGGGTGCACACCCGTTCTCTTTACGGCCCTCCTGAATATTCGCTTAATTCTAGGCGAATCAGAGGCGGGGGCGCGGTTCCTACTTTTTTTATTAACGAGATGGAAGCCCTCATAGGGGAGAGGCCGAGAAGCGCCCAACCTCTTTCGGGGTACTTCGCCGGAAGCCCCTGGGCGATGAGCATTGGCGGTTATTTTGTTATTGATCCGTTGAACGCGCTAGGTGCATTAGTGGCTGGCGGCGGAGTGGGCAAAATTCTGCTGGCCGCATTGCCGTTTCTCGTACTGACGGCCCTGCTCGGGCGCGTGTTCTGCGGCTGGTTGTGCCCGGTTCATTTCCTTCTTGAGATGGGAGACAGTCTCCGCAGTCTACTTACCCGGTTCGGGGTGCCGGTTCGCAATTTTCGTCTAAAACGCACGATGAAGTACGCTGTTCTCGGGTTTGGTGTGGTGTCAACGCTTGGGCTCGGAGCGCAAATTTTCCCCCTGATTTATCCACCAGCAGTTCTTGGTAGGCAGTTATTCGAACTGATCTTTTTCGGCTCCCTCGGGGCGGGATTTTTATTTCTCATCGCATTGGCGCTTGCAGAAATTTTTCTCTCGAGGCGGCTCTGGTGCCGGTACCTTTGTCCGGGCGGTGGGCTTTACTCGCTGCTCGGCTACTTTCGGCGCGTTTCCATCCAGCGCAACAAGTCGGCCTGCGATGATTGCGGGGACTGCAACCAGGTCTGCGCGTTTGGACTCTCGCCGATGACGGACGCGACGGGCATTGAATGCACTTCATGCCTCGAATGCGTTCGAGTGTGCGCGGTAGATGCGCTGGTGTTTCGCTTTGAGCCGGAGCTTCGGAGGCGGGCTGGGAGCGAAGCGGCGGAGTCGTCCACGGAAAAGAGAGAGGCCGCCCGATGCCCTCTTTGAGAAAAAAAACGCCGAAGGGATCGAAGCAGGCTCGGCGTACTTTTTTGCGAAAAATCGGCTGGGTGGTGTCGGCGTTGGCCGTTGGCGGTGTCTCGTGGTTGATGCGTGCACGCGCTCACCAACCTTTGCGGAAAAAGCTGGCCGAGGAAAATCCTTTCGCCGTTTATGTGAGCGGCCCGCTCAGGCCACCCGGTGCGGTGGAGGAGGGCTTATTCAGAAAGCGTTGCACGGGTTGTTATCTTTGCGGCGAGGTTTGTCCGGTTAAGGCGATTCGATTTACTCAAAGCGTTGGGCTGGCTTCGGTGACACCAGTAATTTTTCCAGGCAAGCGTGGTTGTATACTTTGTATGCGTTGCACGAAGGTGTGCCCGACTGGAGCGATTGCGCCCCTCGATGAATCTCAGGCCGGTGAAGTTCGTATGGGAATCGCAATTCTCGACAAACGAACCTGCCTGCCTCATATTCACCGGGGACGCTGCGAGGCTTGTTTCACGATATGCCCTATGAAAGGAGAAGCTATCATTCAGCGGGGGCTACTCAAGCCTGAGGTGATTGCTGAGAAGTGTGTAGGTTGTGGGCTATGCGAGGAAGTGTGCCCGGTGCCCACCAAGGCGATTCATGTTCTGCCACCTAACACAGTAGAGCGGCCAGCACGTAAGCTTGCTTGATGGGGAATGATTGATGGCTATTTCACCTGATAAGCTAATTGATCGTAAGGCTTTTTTTAAAGAAGGACCGAGGGCACTGTTGCGTGCGTTTGCCGAGGGTGCAAGAGAGGAGCGCATCGTTGAACAAACCTCTGCCGTTCCTTACCTTCGCCCACCGGGCGCTGCGCTGGAGAATGAGTTTCTCGAATTATGTTGCGGCGTAGGTTCTTGTGCCGAGGTCTGCCCGGCCAATGCCATTAAACTTGTTCCTCGGAAAGATGACCCTGGCCGCTATACGCCGATTATTGAGCCGAGTGAGGCGGCCTGCGTTTTGTGCGATGAATTGGCGTGCATGGCAGCATGCCAGAGCGGTGCGCTCACTCAAATCCCTCGCCGGGAAATTCGAATCGGCCTGGCCCGTGTCGAAGCCAGTGCCTGCTGGTCTTGGGCCGGAATTGACCCGGGATGTAACTACTGTGCGGACCGCTGTCCAGTAGGCTCAGATGCGATTCGGATTGAAAAGTCAGCGTCTGGTCATGGTCCTGTAGTAACTGATAATTGCGTCGGTTGCGGTGTTTGTGAATATTTTTGTCCTGCCCATCCTGCTGCTATCCAGGTGATGAAAGTCGAAATATAGTTGGAGCAATAAACTAATGGCCTACCCCATATCAAGTCGTATCTGATAATAGCTTCGAAAAAAGGCACTTTTTTTCACGAGATCGATCAAATCTACAATTAAATACCCAGATACCTTAAAAATTGTTGACAGGCAGGTATTCAAAGCCAATTATATAAGAGTAAATAGTCTTAAAAGCCCTCCCGGGTTATTTGTGAGCATCGCCACTTCGGATAAGAAGAGTGATATCAAATGCTTATGCTATCTAAAACAACTGGCTACGCTGTTGCTGCGATGAGCTGTTTGGAAAGCCTGAGTGGCCGTTTGATTAGCGTTCGTGATGTCGCGAGTTGCACTGGAATTTCTAGATCTTACTTGTCGAAAATTATTCAAACACTTGCCGAGAAAAAACTAGTCAAGACCAAACGCGGTTACACGGGAGGTCTGTTGCTCGCCCGCCCGGCCGAGGAAATCACCTTGAGTGAAATAGTAGAGGCCGTCGAGGGAGCAGATTGGATTGGGAAATGCCTACTTGGCTGGGACCAGTGTGATGGAAGTTGTCCAATTCATGATTTTTGGAAAGAAGAGCGAGAGCGAATCGAGACTGAACTTCGAGCGAGAAAACTTTCTGAATTTATAGATTTTAGAGGATGCGTTCCCATGAAAGAGCAATTTTATCATCGTTCGTCATCTGAAATGACAGGAGGATTGAAATGAAGATGAAACGCAGGACATTTCTTAAAGGATCAGCGGGTGTCGCCGGAGGAGGAGCATTAGCTTCGCTCCTCACTGGGGGGCCGAAAACGCTGGTTGAGGGAGCGAGTGGTGCGGGCGCCGGGGTGAAGGAGGAGTGGGTGCCGACAACATGTTGGATAGGCAAGCAGGACTGCGGAATGCTCGCAAAAAAGGTGAATGGCCGTATTGTAAAGTTCAAGGGTAATCCTGACCATCCCAAGAATAAAGGGACGCTTTGCCCGAAGGGTGTCGCACAGATACAGGCGGTCTACGACCCCAACCGGGTGAAAACCCCCCTGATTAGAACCAACGGGAAAGGGGTTCCCGGGAAATTTCGAAAAGCTTCTTGGGACGAGGCCTTGACCCTTACCGGAAATAAAATCAAGGAAGTGCGCAAAAAAGATAAAAGGCTGCTCATCTGGCAAAAAGGTCGCAGCAAGGCCAAGAAGTTTTATGACACCGCTTTTGTAAAAGCGTCGGGAGCTACCAAGCTTCATCACGGGGCATATTGCTCAGATGCCGGCTACAGGGCCGCCGAATACACAACTGGTCTTCACGGTGTCCTCCATCCTGATTTTCGCCATTGTAACTACCTCTTGGCCTGGGGATGGAACGTCACAAATGCCGGGGGAAACAAAACCTGCTGGCTGACGTGGCCTCAGCAACTCACCAAGGCTAAAGAGCGCGGGATGAAAATGATTTCCATTGATCCGCGCTCGCGCCCGGCGGGCCATTTTGCCGATGAGTGGGTGCCCATCAAGCCGGGAACCGACATGGTGCTCGCCCTCGCGCTCTCAAATAGATTGATCGAGCGGGGCCATATCGACAAGGAATATCTCGTTAATCACACCAACTCTCCCTTCCTCGTGAAGGAAGATGGAAGATTCCTCATCGTGGACAAAAAGGAGCAGGTCTGGGACACGGTTGAGGGAAAACCCAAGGCGTTCGACGCCGAGGGTGTTAAGCCTGCTCTTGAAGGCGAGTTCGATGCCGGCGGCGTCAAGGTGAAAACAGGCTATCAGCTATACAAGGAGCATGCGGCCAAATCCACTCCCGAGTGGGCCGAGAAAATCTGCGAGGTTCCAGCGGCTAACATCCGCAAGATAGCCGACGACCTAGGTAAGAATGCTATGATTGGCAGCACCATTGTCGTGGATGGTGTGACGCTTCCCCATCGTCCTGTTTCTGTCATGGCCTACCACATGTGCCAGACCGAACTCGGCTTCCAGACCATCCGCTCGATGATGATGGTCTTCATGCTCCTGGGCGCCATCGAGGCGGTCGGCGGGGTGCGGACCGACTGGAAGTTCAAACCCCACAAGAACTGGAAAAAACTCGACAAGGCCAAGGTCAAGGACGGCCCTTACAACATTTACCTCAAGGACTCGAAGTTCTATCCGATCAACAGCAATCTCTCTGGCATCGTTGCCAAGGTGATGCTCGATCCCAAAAAGTATGAGGTGGACTACACCCCCGAGGTGCTGCTCATCCACATGGCGAATCCATTGGGGTCGTTCTGCTCAACACCCGATTTCATTGAGTCGTATAAAAAATTTAAGTTTGTCGCGATTATCGACCCCTTCCTCAATGAGACGGCAAGTTTGTTCGCCGATGTGGTTCTTCCGGCGGCCACCATTGAAAAATACGAAGGACCTATTGGCGCAACCGATCAGTACACCGATGCCATTACGTTGAGAGTTCCACCGATGAAACCGCTTTACGATAGCCGAGGTGATATTCAGATTTATATGGATCTGTGCGAGAAGGCGGGCATTCTCCACGGCAAGAAGGGCTATCTCGCCCAGGTCAACAAGGCGCTCAAAATCAAGGGCGACCACAAGCTGCCCCTGGACAGGAAGCCTACCGAGCGCGAAGTATTTGATCGCTGGGCGAAGTCGTCTGGGATTAAAGAGGGAGTTAGTTATTTCGAGAAACACGGTGTGCTCATCAAAGGTCCGGTCAAGGCCAAAAAATACTATGGCTATGCCCAGAATCCGCCGTTCAAGGGCATGCGTCACCGTCTCTACGGCGAATCGCTCCAACGGATTCAGGAAGACATGAAGGCCAAGGGGGCGAAGAAAATCTACTGGCAGGACTACACCGCGCTTCCGAACTGGCGCCCGCTCACCATGGATCTATCGCCCGCGAAGTACGACTTGACGCTCATCAGCTACAAGCTCATTGAGTTCAAACAGGCCCGATCAACCATGATTCCGCTCCTCAAGGAATTAGCCCCAGAGCAGCGGATTGACATCAATCCAAAGGTGGCCCAGGCGAAAGGGATCAAGGATGGCGATATGGTGTCGGTGGAATCCCACAATGCAGTGACTGGTGAGACGCGAAAGGTAGAAGCACGCGCCCAATATTGCGAGGGAATGCATCCCGGCACCGTAGGGATGCCGCACCACTACGGCAAGTGGGTTCATCCTTGGGGTCAAGGACATGGACCTAATTCCAATGAACTCTTTTTTACCGGGGAAGGCTATGTGTCTCACACCGCCGACCAGTCCTTCCAGGTGAAAGTCCAGGTATTCAAGGCTTGAGGAGGTAAAGCCCAATGGCACGTTTAGGAATGGTAATCAATTTGGACAAATGCACGGGGTGCCGAGCCTGCATGGTCGCGTGCAAGGTGGAAAACAACACTCCGCAAGGAAGTTTTTGGATGCATGTTTTTAGATTTGAGGAAGATGAGTATCCAAGAACAAAAACCTGGTTCATGCCGCGACCGTGCATGCACTGTGATAACGCCCCTTGCGTGAAAGTGTGCCCCGTCGGAGCGCGATTCAAACAAGAGAACGGTCTTGTGGCGACGGACAGCGACCGCTGCATCGGTTGCCGCTACTGCGAGGTAGCTTGTCCCTACGGCGTTAATAACTTCAACTGGCAGGATCCGACGAAAGGACAGTATCTCGATTGGAGAGGACCCGAAGCGCAAAAAGCCACCCAGGGAGCGAGTCCTCCGTACGCAAACCCCGATCTTCAGGCGGGATACGGGAAGGGGAAAAGAAAAATCGCCGGTGGCGGGCACTCGAAAGGTGTTATTGAAAAGTGCACCTTCTGTCCTCAGCTTGTGGAAAAGGGAAAGCTTCCCGCTTGTGCGGATGAGTGCCCAACGTTCGCGATTCAGTTCGGGGACTTGGATGATCTTATGAGTGATGTTTCCCGGACTCTCCAAAATAATGAAAATTTCCGGTTGCTCGAAGAGGCTGGAACCAAGCCTCGTGTGTACTACGTGGGTGGAACACCGCCGAACTCGAAAGTCAGGGAAATCGAAAAAGTGGATGCTAAAATAAAAGGGAGGGCCTAAATCATGGCTGCTAGAACGAGTAACGGCCTATCCTATGGCGTTGGTAGGTGGAGTGGAGGATCTGTGGCTTTTCTGGGTCTTTCTCTGATGTTTGTGCTCTTAGGAATTTACGCCTATTCACAACAGGCTATACATGGAGAGGTAGTCACCGGGCTTCGCAATATCGGGCTCATGGGAGGAGCGACCTGGGGGCTCTATGTGGCTTTTCTTGTCTATTTTATGGGTGTGAGTTTCGCGGGTATTACTATCTCGGCGATAGTTCGCCTCTTTGATCTGAAGGTGCTAAAGCCTATCACGCGAATAGCCGAGCTTATGACAATTATTGCGCTAATCCTCGGTGCCCTTACGATTATGTCAGACGTTGGTAAGCCTCTACGGGCGATTTTATATCTTCCGCTCTACGGGCGACCGATGTCCCCGTTCTTCGGAACATTCACCATCGTAATTTCGGGCTATTTTTTCGCGAGCTTGGTTTATTTCTATCTGAATGGCAGGAAGGATGCTGCTATTTGCGCCGAGCAGGCCACGGGCGCTCTTAAAGGGTTCTATCAGTTTTGGGCCGCGGGATATAAAGACACGCCGCTCGAGAGGCGGCGCCATGAGCAGTCAACCTTTTGGTTGGCGGTGGCTCTTCTACCCCTGCTGGTTGTGGCCACTTCGACCTTGGGGGCCGTGTTCGGACTCCAGGGCGGACGACCAGGCTGGCACAGTGCCCTTCAAGCGCCCGGGTTTGTCATCTTGGGCGGTGTATCGGGAATCGGGCATCTCATAATCCTGGCAGCATTGTTTCGCGTGTTTACCTCGGAAACAGACAAGATCAGCATGGAGGTATTCAAGTGGTTGGGAAATATCCTCATGGTGCTCATTCTTTTGTATACCTATTTTATGGTGGTAGAATGGCTCACCGTTTCTTATGCCTCCTCATCCCACGAGGGGAAGATATCCATGGCATTGCTTTCGGGTAGATACGCCGGGGTGTTCTGGCTGTCGGTGGTGGCGCTTCTCGTTCCTGCTGTTCTCCTTTTCACTCAGTTTGCACAGGGGAAATACACCATTGGTGTGGCGGTGCTCTCGGGTGTTTTGGTCAACGTCGCTGCAATCGGCAAACGGTATCTGATCGTCGTGCCGTCACAGACGCACGGAACGCTGCTGCCGTACGGGACAGGGCAGTACACCCCGAGTTGGGTTGAAGTGAGCGTCATTCTGGGCCTCCTCGGATTAGGGGCGTTTCTATACATTCTTTTCGTCAAGGTCTTTCCTATCATGGAAGTTGCTGATGCCGGGAAAGGGGAGATGTAATGCGAAAAATTTGGACACTCTCGTTAATCATCGTAGGATTTGCGCTTCAGGCGGTTAGTTATCTCTACTGGGCGGCTCCGCTTGGTACGCCCACGAACCCGTCTTTCAGTAATCCAGTAGTGCCATTCGCGGCGGGTTACTTTGTTTTGGGAGTGATGCTGGTCTTCATTTCAGCGGTGGTTTATGAGCTTATGCCGGAAGAGAAATAACTTGCCAGATCCTCGAGCCGATGATGAAGCATTACCGCTTGAGGATCTGGCCCTTCTGCGGCAGGGAGTTTACCGGTACCTCGCCGCTGCATTTCAATACCCCGACGAAGAATGGCTGGCGGCTTATCCTCCCATCGCAGAGGCATTGTCTGATGAAACTTCGTCATTGAAGTCTTTCGCCTTCTGGGGGGATTGGGAAGAATTCCTTTCGGCGATGAGTGAAGTAGGTGAGGCAGAGCGAGAGTCTCTCGGTGAAATATACACGAAGGATTTGATGATGGCGGACCCGGCGGAGGGATGCTCTCCTTGTGAGTCCTCGTGGGGTAAAAGAGAAGACATCGCTTTGTTGATGGGAGAGTTGGACGGGCTCTATGCTGAGGTCGGTTTAGTGGTTGATGGCTCTCTCCATCAGACGCCCGACCATGCCAGTGTACAACTCGAATTCCTCAGCGCCCTATGTGGTCTTGAGGCCGAGGCCTGGGCGCGAGAGGATTCGATTGTTGGAGCCAAAATTCTCCGCCGTCAAATTGATTTTCTTGAAAATCATACCGGTCGATGGATTTCTGCTTTCGCTGAAGGGCTCTTTAAGAGGCGAGGAAGAGAACTGTATGCCGTTGCGGCGAACGCCGTCGAGGTGTTTGTGGCCCACGAGAAAGACCTCATTGTTACTTTGCTCGGTAATTTCAAAGAGGAAGTGAAGTCATGATGATTTTTCTTTGCCGTGATTTGGAACACGCAGGAGAGGGGCTGGATCTCTCCGATCTCGCGGCAGGGCTAAAAAGACGACATCCCAAGGCCAAAGTTCGTCTCTCTCCGCTCTCATGTGATCATCCCGACCAGTGGCTTGAGGGTATCGCTCAAAGAGATGAGCGTTATATCCTCGGTGTATGTGATTCTTCTTTTCGTGACGTCGAATTTTATGCTCGACTTAGAAAATTAGGTGCCGATCCTTCGGCAGTAGAGATCGTCTTTCTGGGTGAGTTATGCACCCATCATAATCAACAGCCTAATGCGACATCCAGGGCAGGGCTTCTCATCGAGGCCGCCATCGCGAAACTTAACGCCCTGTCCCGAAGCCGCCCTGATAATGAAAAAATGATCGTGCCTTGGGAAGAGAAGCGAAGTAGACGCTCTCTGTTTACGCTTCCTCCTGTTCGCTACGAAATTGTTCCTTCAATCAAGGAATCTTTATGTGCTGCCGATGAAGGGTGTCGCGTTTGCTCCTCCGAGTGCCCGCACAAGGCGCTTTCAGTCGAAAACGGACAGATGATTTTGAGTAAGGGCAAGTGTACCGGTTGCGGAGCTTGCGTTTCGTTGTGCCCCCGAGGGGCGTTTGAATTCCCTGGAGCTTCATTATCGCAGTTTGAAGCGCAGGCCGGCGTTTTACTGGGTGGGGCGAATCTGCCTAGCGTCCAACATGGGATAATGTTCCTTTGTGGGGCACTTGCTACCCAACTGCACCAAGGCGGAGAAGGGAACGCTAATTTTCCGGCTGGCTGGCTCCCGGTTGAGGTGCCGTGCCTCGGCATGGTTACGCCCTCGTGGATTCTTCAAAGTCTAAGCCGAGGGGCCACAGCGGTGGGATTGCTCCCCTGCCGAGCGGATGAGTGTAAGTACGGAGATAGGGAGGGACTCGAAGGGCGGGTCGATTATTGTCGAACTCTGATGAAAAAAATAGGGTTGTCCGAAGATTCTGTTCGGCTCTTTGGGCTTGAAGAACTCGAGGACTTTGTCCCCTCCAACGGGGATATTTTGGTTGCCTCAACAAACGGAACAAATGGCACATCGGCGTCTCTCGCCAATATTGATTTTTCACCCGCAGGGAATGGTAAAGCTTGTCTCAAAATGGCGGCCCAGCAAAATTTCTCGCCAGAAATGGTGCTCACTCATACTCATTCTCCAAATGGGGTCATCGAAGTTCTAGACGGTTGCACGCTATGTGGCGCATGTGTCAACGCCTGCCCTGCTGATGCTTTGAAACTTGAACCGGACGAGACAGGGATTTCCCTCAAATTTAGTTCGCTATCATGTGTAGCCTGTGCAGGGTGTCTTAATGTTTGCCCTGAAAACATTATGGCGCTTGAAAAAAAGACGGATTTCATGGCGCTGACTCAGGAAAGCAAACTTCTTTTCAGGGATACCGCACCGCGATGCGAAAATTGTGGCGAGCCGGTTGCTCCCAAGGCCATGCTGGATCGAATTGGCGGTATTCTTGAAGATCATCCCGCACTTAGTGCCTTGAGCAAATATTGTCTTGATTGCCGAAAGACAATGTTTTAACTCTTTCCTGGAATATTTCAGCCACCAGAAATAGGAAATAGTAGTAGGTATGAATAATTAGCGGGTATATACGTTCTGCCTTAGTAATTTAGTTAGGAGAAGGCAGAGTTATTATTTTTCCTGTCTTTGCGGATTCTTCGATGGCAAGTGTGACGGCCAGTGTCTGGCGCCCCTCTTGAGCAGTTGTGTGAACGCAAGGAGAGCCGGTCGCCAGGTGGTCGAGCCAGGAGCGTGTTTCGTTTGCGATGGGTCCCCAAAATTCCCCCATGGCCCAGTCGCCAGATGAGTTGCTCTGCATAAAGAGCAAGTTCACGCTGTGATCAGGAACATAAGCGTGTGGCACGCCTTTATCTGTGAACAATAAACTATCCTTGTTGTCTATATCCAGAAGGATGGCCCCATCCTCTCCAAGAATCTCGAAGCGAGCGCTTTGCCCGTAGGTGGGATATTTCGCGGGAAGAGCGCAACACACACCGAGGTTTACGACAGTGCCATCCTCGAAAGTAATGATGGACCATGTAACGTCGTCGGCAGAGTAGCCCCATGACTTAAAAATTTTCGCGTTCCCCCTGGCGAACACCTCTACCGGGCGGATGCCTTCTAAAAACCAACATGCCATGTCCACATAGTAGGTAAGAACGTCGGTGACTGGCGTTGCGGTTGGTGAGCGCTTAAGTGGCTCGGCGATTTGTGCCCTTGAGGAATAAATGCGCGAATTGATTCCCAGGATCTGACCAAGGCGTCCTTGGGCGACCTGCTCCCGGGCCAGCATCCAGCGGCGGTCATGGCGCCTGGAGTATCCGATCCGAAGCTCGACCCCAGTTCTTTCCACCGCTTCTACGACCTTGTCTGCATCCTCCAAGGTCAGTGTTAAGGGTTTTTCAACAAAAACGGGCTTGCCCAATTCCAGGGCCTGAATGATGGATTCGGCATGATCGTGCTCAGGCGTTGATACGATGACGGTGTCCACCTCGGGATGCGAGATGATTTCGTAGTTGTCTCCCGAGGAGAGATGTGCCGCGACACTTTCGGCGAGCAAATCTGCGCGCTCAGGTTCTTTATCCGAAATAGCGAGAAATCGAACCGATGGGTGGCGTGAGGCCATATTGGCGCGAAGCGTTCCGATGCGGCCCGATCCGATTACGGCGACCCCGATTTCTTTCTTTTCCATGTTTCATGCCCTCCTGTGCAATAACATCAAACTTGGCGGTACCCTTCAGGGGAAAGGAATTAAAACAACACAACCGTAAAGAAGGTCCGTCTCGGTGTATCTATAAATCTGGACGAATCAACAAGCCATTTAGAGTTGCGTCATATCGATCCATGAGCCGTCACTGACACTGCGCTGGCAGGCTTCTACGAGTTGGACATCACGAATGCCAGCGGAAAAATCGGCATAGAATGGCGCATCGGACACAACGTGGTTGATAAAGGCTTCCCATCCGAAACGATAGGGGTTTTTGTAAGGCTCAGCATCCGGCACTTCTTGCCATTGACCATTATAATCTACGGAATTTTTCATGGTGTCTTCGTCACGGCCCATTCTAAAACCTAAGAGTGTAGGCGTGTCACTTGCCGCCTGTTTCCAGCATCGGCGTATACCGGCAACAGCGGAGCCATTGGTGCCATCAATCTGAAAGGTGACCAGGTCATCGCGCCGCACTCGTGTTGACCAAGAGCTGAGTATCGTACCACGTGCGCCATTTTTCATTTCTAAAAGCGTGTGTACGTTATCTTCGACGTCAACGTTAAATGGCTTGCCTGTCTCATCGGCGCGTTTGGTTTGCCCGGTCCAAGATGTTGCGGCAACTCTTTCTATCGGCCCGAGGATACCTTCGATGATGTAGCGCCAATGCGGGTGCATGTCCGAGATTAATCCGCCCCCGCCCGTTTTTTGATAGTTCCAACTTGGTCGTTGCGAGTCGGCCCCAATACCATCGAACACCCACCACCCAAATTCGATGTGGAATCCAAGAATGCGGCCTAAAAATCCACTATCAACAAGATTTTGAAGTTTATGGAATCCTGGAACAAATAATTTATCTTCGACCACACCGTGTTTCAGGCCATTGGCCTCAGCAGCTTTAAGGAGAGATAGCCCATCATCAACCGACGGTGCGAGCGGTTTTTCAGTATAAATATGTTTGCCAGCCGCAATCGCCCTTTTGAGCAAATCAAGTCTCAGGTGGGTGGCCGCCGCATCAAAGAATATCGGGTAAGAGGGGTTGTTTAATGCGGCATCCAGATCGGTCGTCCATTCGACACCTCCGATTTCTGATGCAAGTGCAGCCAGCCGCTCTGAATTTCGACCTACTAAAAGCAGGTTTGGCATAATTGTATCATTGCCGATAACAAGACCGCCTTCGGCGCGAATTGGTACTAGCGTGTTATGTAAATGTTGGGTTGAGCAAATACCGCCTGTTGCACCATGCAGAATGATACCAAGTTCATGCGTTGCCATTTATCTTTCCTTGTTCAAGAAGTTCGATGTGAGTATTTTCGGTTTGTTAAGACACAATAGCTTTGTCGCCAACTAGGAGCAACTTCCAAGCATATTTCGAACAAATTCATATGTAATTCTATAAATATCGAAATGCCAAGAGGTGTTTTTTCTATGCGCATGGGATATTTGGCGAATTTGAAATCTATTGAAACTCATGAATAATAATTTTCGTTGGGTGCTGGGTATTGCGGCCCTCCTCTCTCAAGGATAAGCTGAATAAACTCTAGCGATGGATCCCATAGAATCCGGTTATCTCTACGACTCGAATTTTTCTCGATAGGGAATTCGAGAGTACATAGGAGGTAGGAGCGTGAGTACCTATGCAGACGAATTACTTGAAGGTTCGATAGATCTCCACGCCCATATTTTCCCGCAGCTTTTTGTCGATGAGCCTGGACGTGTCCTAGATCATGAATGGACAAAATCTGCCCGAGATTGCGGGATGCGCGGTTTTGCGATGAAAAGCCATTTATGGCCTACCATGGCTCAAGCCCGGATTCTTAATTCAGTGTATCCGGGAGTTACCGCCTTTGGGAGTATTGTGCTGAATTCGAATATAGGCGGTTTGTCTCCTTTCGCGGCTGAGAGTGCTGTCAGTCTAGGAGCTCACATCATTTGGATGCCTACTTATTCGTCGGCGCATGACATCAAATCCGGTGGCTATAACACGCGTATTGCTGCCACCTACAAACAAAAAATTCCTGGTGAGGGCATCGTGGCGTTTCGGGAAGGCGAAAAAATCCTTCCCGAGATTGATGCGATTCTTGAAATCGCTCGTGATGCTGACGTAATTGTGGCCACCGGGCATTTTTCTCCCGAGGAGAGCGTTATCCTCGCCCGGAGAGCCAAGAAAATCGGTGTGAAAAAATTTGTGTTTACTCATGCACTAACTCCATTTATTGATGCTAGCGATGCTCAAATGCTCGAAGTGGCCGATCTGGGCTACATTATTGAATTCGCATGGGCTCCAGTCATGCCCCTGGCCCATGGTCTTGCGCCGAGTAGAATTTTCGAGGCCATCCGCAAGATTGGACCCGAGCGGTGTATCTTGAGTTCGGATGCGCAGATGGACTGGAATCCCAAGCCGCCGGAAATGATGCGGATGTTTATTGCCTCCATGATGCGGCTAGGATTGGACGCAGAGGAAATTGTTCCAATGGTCCAGCGGAATCCGGCTCGTTTGGTGGGGCTTGAGGGCTGATTTTGAAATGCGTATTTCCTGGGGAATGAGATCAGCTAAGTTCGGATAACCTTATTAAATTGTATTCTTGTATATATGCAGATGTTTGGTTTTTTGAGTTTCAATTCATATGAAATGATTTTTGAGATGGGAGAATAGATATGACGGATCAGATTAAATCTGAAATCCGGGACGGTATGCTAATAGAATGGGATGTTCCCATTATGATGGACGACGGCGTGGTTCTTCGAGCCGATGTGTATAGGCCCATTGAAGAAGGCAAATATCCCGTAATTATGAATCACGGGACATACGGCAAGTGGCTTCATCTTGAGGATGCCTACCCGTTGCAGTGGAAGAGCATGGTGGAGAATCATCCAGACGTTCCCGCTGGCTCGACTAACAAGTACCAGACGTGGGAAGCGGTAGATCCCGAGAAGTGGGTTCCTGACGGTTATATTTGCGTGCGCGTGGATTCCCGTGGTTCCGGTCGCTCGCCGGGTTATTTGCACCCATGGTCGCCTCGTGAAATTAAAGATTATCATGATTGTATCGAGTGGGCGGCGATCCAGTCTTGGTGTAACAACAAGGTTGGGCTTTGCGGAATTTCATATTACGCCATGAACCAGTGGCAGGTGGCGGGTTTACAGCCTCCGCATTTGACGGCGATGTGTGCCTGGGAGGGAGCGGCCGATTTCTACCGCGACATGTCTTTTCACGGAGGGCTCTACAACACTTGGCTTGATTCCTGGTTTGAGAACAGCGCAATGCCCAGGCAGCATGGTCTTGGCTCGAATGGCTACCGAAGTCGAGTCAACGGCGATTTGGTTTCTGGCCCGGAGACGTTATCGGAAGAAGAATTGGGAAGTAATCGTTCCGACTTCGCGGGAGAATTTTTCTCACATCCCATGGAAGGCGAGTTCTGGAAAGAGCGTAGCGGGAATTTGTCCAAAATCGAAGTTCCCTTTTTCTCGGCGGGCAATTGGGGCGGACATGGACTTCATCTGCGCGGGAATGTCGAAGGGTTTATGCGCGCCTCATCTAAGGAAAAGTGGCTAGAGATTCATGGTCTTGAGCACTGGACCCATTTTTATACCGACTACGGCGTAAATCTTCAAAAGAAATTTTTTGGCCACTTTCTTAAAGGCGAGGATACGGGTTGGAAGGATCAGCCACCCGTTCAACTCCAGGTTCGACATGTTGATGAAACGTTTGTCGAGCGGGCCGAGAATGAGTGGCCACTCGCACGAACCCAGTGGACGAAATTTTATCTTCACCCTGAAGATCACAGCCTTCGCCCAGAGCCCAGTTCTGTAGCGGAAAATGTCACCTATGAAGCGCTTGGCGATGGGGTCACTTTTCTCACCGCTCCGTTTGAGGAGGAGACCGAATTTACCGGGCCCTCGGCAGCGAAGCTTTTCGTATCTTCTGAAACCGAAGACGCTGATATGTTCCTTGTCGTTCGCTTGTTCACTGGTGATATGAAGGAGGTGGTTTTCCAGGGTGCACTTGATCCCCATACACCTATCGCGCATGGCTGGCTCCGTGCCTCTCATCGTAAACTTGATCCTGAGCTTAGCTTGCCGTATCGGCCTTATCATACTCATGATGAAAAACAACCACTCACCCCGGACAAGGTTTACGATCTCGATGTTGAGGTACTACCCACCTGCATTGTGGTGCCCAAAGGCTATCGCATAGGGCTCTCCGTACGGGGGAATGACTACGTTTATCCAGGCGGAGGCGCTCAAGGACCTCAGTCCCTGGGTAAAATGGCATTCACTGGTGTTGGTCCCTACCATCACAATGATTCGAGGGAGCGCCCTGTTTCTATTTTCGGTGGCCGTGTATCGCTTCACTTTGCACTTGATCGGCAGGCGCATATCCTGCTTCCTGTAATTCCATCTAAGTGAAATATGTGAATGGAGGTATCAAATGATTTATGAAATGCGAACTTACAAGATGAAAATCGGCAAAGCGGCGGAATTTATGGATAATTTCGAACCTCTTTTTGAAAGAAGGCAGAAGATATCGCGTTTGCTCGGGATGTTTACTGCGGATATTGGGGATCTGAACAGAGTCATGCACATCTGGGAATTCGAGGATGCCAAACATCGCGACGAAGTGCGCGCGGAGGCTATGAGCCAATCTTGGTGGCCACCTAAAAGCGCAAGTATCATTTTAGAGCAGAGCAATAAGCTGTTGGTTGCACCTCCATTTCGATCGGAGCCCCGGCTAGGAGAAAATGGAGGGGTTTATGAAGTTCGCACCTATGGCGTGGAAACGGGAAAGATGAATGATGTCATTAGCCGTTGGACGGAGCACCTTCCTGAGCGGGAGACTGTTTCTCCGCTTGCCGCGTGTTTTACGTCTGAGTTCGGCACCTTGAATGAATTTATACATATTTGGGCCTATAAAGACTTACTTCATCGGGCAGAGGTTCGTGAGGCGACTAAGAAACTTGCCAATTGGCCTCCAGGCTCCGGCCCTGTTTTGACTTCTCAAAATTCAGAAATATGGATTCCAGCATCTTTCTCGTTGATGCATTAATAACCTTATTCTTTTTGAGGTGAAGCAGACGTGATAATCGACCCGCACGCACATATTATTCCTGAAAGTTTTGTCGAAAACATCCGAAAAAAAAGATTCGGTAAGGCTGTAACAATTCAAAAAGGCAAGCCATGGGATGTTGTGGTGGCACGAGGAAAGAAGGGAGGCAAGGAATTTGCCTTGAAGTTTCCTCTTCGAGAAGATTTGACGAATATCGATGTCCGGTTTAAGGGGATGAAAAAACAAGGTGTTGATCTTCAGATTCTCTCGGTAGTTCCCGGGATGACCTACTATTCCCTTCCCGTCGGCTTGAATAAAGAGATCTCCTCTGCCATCAACGAATCTTTGCTTGGCCTCACAAAAGAATATCCAGATAAATTTCGCTGTATGGCGCAATTGCCCATGCAGGATCCACAGGCAGCGGCAAAAGAGCTTGCTCAGGCGGTTAAGACGGGCCATCTCGGCGCACAAATCGGAACAAACGTGGCGGGTAGAAATCTCGATGATCGAAAACTAGATGTCGTTTGGCGCAAAGCGGTAAAGCTCGATGTTCCTCTTTTTATTCATCCTGCGGGAGATAGGGCAACGGGCGAGCGATTGAAGGATTATTACCTGGATAATTTTATTGGCAATCCTCTTGAGACCACCATTTGCGCATCGAGTCTTATCTTTGGCGGTGTGTTTGATCGTTTCGCGAAGATTAAGTTTTTGCTTTCGCACACAGGAGGATTTACGCCATGGATTCGAGGCCGCTGGCAACATGGTTATGGTGAGCGCACAGAGCCTAAAGTGAATCGTGCCAAATCTCCAAATCATTACATTAAGAAATTTTACTACGACACAATCATTCACGATGCCGATGCCTTCGAGTATGCATATAAAGTTTTAGGGGCCAACCGGATTGTCTACGGGACTGACTATCCCTTTGACATGGGTGATTTGGGAAAGGCGGCAAAGATTCCCGGAATGTCTCGAATTTCGCGTAAAGATCAAAAAAAGATTTTGACGGATAACGCCAAGAAACTTTATAAGCTGAAGATTTGACGCTTATAAAAATTTAAGCGTTCAGTTTTGTTAAAACTGATTTAGAGGACAGCGCAGGCCAGACGGTTTGGCCTGCGCTTGTGCTGTAACTATTGATGCGTCATTGGCGATTGGTTTTCTGGATCCGAGTCGATTTGCGATGAGGAATTCGGCAAAGAACCGCTAGATGAGATTTGGTTCTCGCCTTCATTTCCCCCACACGACCGCAAAAGCACCCACTACGGAGACGGCACCTCCTAAGGCGATACGCCAAGTGACGACTTCTTGTTTTTGCACGAAGAACCAGGAGAGGAAGATTACAATAAGAACCGACAGGCGGTTGATAGGAATTACCTGAACGATTTCGCCTCTTTGAATAGCGGACCAGAAGAAGATTGTGGCAACGAAGTTGACCATCGTTCCGAGGAAGATGATGAGCATACCTCGAGGGTCCCAGCGCTTGGTGGCACCTTTTTTGGTGAAGGGCATTATGGCGGCCATTAGCAAAGCCCCCGAGCCGGTAGATATGGCAACCCCAATTGGGATTGAGGGGAGCAAGACAATGCCATATTTTCGGAAAACGAATGTCAAAGAAAAAAGAAAAGACGCGAACACGGGAATGAAGTAATACAAGAGGGGCGCACGAATCTTTTCAGCCTTTCGATCATAGAGAAGT
Organism: Nitrospinaceae bacterium; assembly: GCA_018669005.1. Lineage (NCBI taxonomy): Bacteria > Pseudomonadati > Nitrospinota > Nitrospinia > Nitrospinales > Nitrospinaceae > Nitrospinaceae bacterium. Next base: position 25,387 of record JABJAL010000094.1, on the reverse strand, counting down.
AAGATTGCGCCACACATAATGGCTAGGGTGCCGATGGCAATCCCTATTGTCATTTGTTCCCCGAGGAAAAAAATACCCTGTAGAGAAGACCAAATCAGGACTGTTTGTACCATCACCTGATTTCGTGAAAGACCTATTAGGTTCACACCCAGAAGGCTTAAGTAACGCCCCCCTGCATTTCCAAACACGCCAACAAGGGCAAACCAGAGTAGGGCGGCCAAAGGCCATGCTTTTGCCCCTTCCCCGATTAGATAGAGCCCAACCGCGAAGATAGCCGTGAAGATATTCAGCATCAAAGCCGTGATGGCGGGGCTCAGTCGAGTCAAGGCCAGACGGTACATCATCTGGGCAATCGCTACGAATATCGCGGCGATGAAGGAAACGAGGTTGGGATGTAGAGATTCGAGCAATGAGAGCCATCCAATCGAGAAAGAAAATTAGTAATTAATGAAAAGCCCACTTGAAAACACTAAGATACAGGGTCAAAATCTCCATATCTTGTGAATGTGGAATCGTTGGGAAATCCTGAAATTGAAGGTGCTAGTCATGTCGGTCTCGAATCCTTGGCGGGGTCTGTTTCCCGCCACAGTTCTTCCATGTCGCGAAGATTTTAGTATAGACGAGGAAGATCTCCGCATCCTAATCCGTTTCCTGATGGGGGTTCGCGGGGTCTCGGGGCTTGCCTGCAACGGCCACGCCGGGGACGCGTGGGCTCTCACGCGTGAGGAGCGTGACCTGGTGACACAGATTCACGTGGAGGAGGCGGGCGGGCAGATACTAGTCATCGCCGGGGTGTCCGGGCTCTGTACCCGCGATTATGTCGAACAGATGGGGGACGCAAAGGCCTCTGGTGCGGCGGCGGTGCTTGTCCTGCCACCTCCGTTGTTTCGAGGTGTTAGTAATCGGGGTCCCGATGAACCGGTCGCATTCATTCGCTCCCTAGCGGAGGCAGTTGATATCCCCATCGTTTTATTCCAGCACATGATCGGCCAAGGGAACAATTATAGTGCGGAGACCATGGCCCGGCTCGCCGAAATAGAGGCCGTAGTGGCGGTGAAAGACGCTGTGGGAGATTATCGACTCTACGAGAAAGATCTTATCGCTCTGCTTGGAGCTAAGCGGCGAATCTCGATCTTGAATTCCTCGGATGTGTTGCTCTTCCCTTGTGGCGCATTGGGGCACAACGATGGTTCTCTCATCAGCTTGGGTACCTTAATGCCGCACTGGATGGTGGAGTTGATCGAAGCCTTCTGGCGCGACGACCTATCTGCTGCGCGTGCGGTTAATGACCGAGTCCATCCTGTGGTGAACATGTTCTATAACACCCCTGGAGTGAACAACGCCGCGTTCATAAAGGAGGCGCTCCATATGCTGGGTGTTCTCTCCCGGCCCTGTGTCATCAGGCCGCCGCACAGGACGTTTGACGAACGAGATCGCGCAGCCATTCGAAGTGTACTGGATGAGTCTGGGCTCACTGAGTTCTACAAGACGATTTGATATAGTGGGGTGCGGCCACATCGGAGGAGTCGTTGGATAGGTCACAAAAGGCATAATATTTAGAAAAATTCGAGATGTTATCTGATTTGTTTTCTTATCAGAAAGGAATTTGTCTGCTATGGGTGCAAACTCTCAAAACTCAGATCCGGAGCGCTTACGGCATATTCACCCGGCTGTATGGCCTCAATGGCCGTTTGACGAGCCGCCAAAAGTTAGAGAGCAATCTGCACCTATTTACAATATCCAGGCGGACACTAATCTGCGTATCCCTATGCTCGACGGGGTTCGTCTTGCTGCGGATGTCTATCGTCCAAGAGCGGCGGGCCAAAAATTTCCGGCGCTTTTGGCGATCTCACCCTACACAAAAGATCTTCAAATAACTGACGTGCCTATTGCCCAAAATGAAGCGGGCATTACCGAGTTCTGGGTACCCAGAGGGTATGTCCATATTATTGTCGATTCTCGGGGAACAAACGATTCAGGGGGAAAATTTGATAATCGTGGGCCTATCGAGCAGCAGGATTTTATTGAGTTGATTGATTGGGCGGCCTCGCAGCCCTGGTGTAACGGATCTGTAGGGATGGTGGGATGCTCCTACTTTTCTCTCGTCATGCTTTTGGCCGCCATCCATCAGCCTGAGCCCCTAAAAGCGATTTTTCCATATGACGCCTGGACAGATAAATACCGACACCTCTACTACCCAGGCGGAATTCCCCAAACCGGCTATATGTGGATGTGGTTCTCGGCAATGAGTAATCTCCATTTCAGTAGTGGGCGCTCGAAAGATTTGTCTGGTCTGCAAGAGATGATGCGGGATGGTCTCGGTTTTGAGCAGCCCTTTGACGGGGAGCATCATTGGACAGTTTCTCCTCAGCCTCACATCGATAAAATTAAAATTCCTACTTACTTTGGTTCCGACTGGTCTTTTTATTGGGATCATTTGCCGGGTGCATTTGCCGGTTGGGAAGGGGTGGGTGATATCCCGAAGCGAATGCTCATCGGGCCCAAGCCTCATCCTTGGCGGCCTTTTGCGGCCTATCACATGGAGTCTCTTCGCTGGTATGACCATTGGTTGAAGGGAATGGACACGGGTGTCATGGACGGCCCACCAATTCAACTTTATATTGAGGGCGAGAATCGCTGGCGCGGTGAGGCCGAATGGCCGCCGGCGCGGGCGGAGTGGAAAAAATTCTTCCTTGGGGGTAGCTCTGGAGGACTTGAGGGAAGCCTTTCGGAAAACGGTGGCGCCCAAGTTGAGCGAACCTATGTCAACGATCCCATGAACAATGAGTGGCGCTACGGGAATCCTCGCCTCGTTTACCGGACCGAGCCCATGTCTTCGCCAATGGAGTTGACCGGGCCTCTATCCATGCACCTCGTGGCAAGGTCGAGCATTGAGGACACCGACTGGATCGTGACGTTGCTTGATGAATCACCGAGCGGTGAGACTAGAATTTTAACCAGGGGTTGCCTACGTGCCTCGCACCGCGAACTGGACGAAGAAAAATCGCGGCCCGGCAGACCATGGCATCCGCACACCCGTTCGGTTCCTCTTACGCCGAATCAAGAGGAAGTTTTTGAGATCGAGATAGTGCCCACAGGCAATCTATTCCAGCCTGGCCACCGGATTCGGTTGGAGATTGCAAGCTGTGCCTCGGCGGTGGACCGCGTAGCTTATCTGGATACTTTGCCGATTAGGGCAGAGAACACTGTAATTGAAGGAGGAGGAGGATCGTATCTCCTCGCCTCAGTCATACCCAGATAAGGCAAGCTAGCAGATTCAGCCTAAATTTCGCATCACTTGGAATTCCATTCTGCCCGAATATGCGTCTGTGTCTTTATGTCGGTGCACTCATGTCCCCGGATTCCACAGTATCGCTTTCGATTTTATAGAGTTCGTCGAGGCCGATGATTTCTTCAATCTCGTCCCGCCAGCCGATCATTTTATCCTGGGGTAGACCGGTATCTCCATTCTCGACAAGATTTGATATCACGCGTTTCATCTCTTGTGTGATGGGGCATAGCAAGGCCGTTGGGTAGCTGGCCATTCTGTAGCCGAGTTCTTGGAATTCCTTCGCTGTGAAAACAGGCCTTCCAAACCGATTGCCCTCGCTGTTGATATAAAAGACAGGCCCTTCAATGTCCTTCGGTGTGTTCTCAGCCTCCTTCAAGGTGTTCGGGGCGCACATTATCATGTCGGCGCCTGCCTGAAGGCACAGATTCGCGCATTCCACACCCTCTTTGTAGCCTTTCGTTCGCATGACATCAGTTCGAGCAAGAATCGCCATACTTGGATCTGTGCGGGCAGCTACGACCGCCTTGATTTTAGCGATAAATTCCTCGGTGGAGACGGTATGTTCGATGCCTTTATGATAGTGGGCACGCTTAGGAAAAATCTGGTCCTCTATCTGAAGGCAAGCGGCTCCCGTCCCTTCCATTTCCCTTGTCATCCGCATGACGTGAAGCGGCTCCCCAAAGCCAGCACCCACATCAACCACGACGGGGATTTTTACGGCGGCAGTCACATAGCGGGTAATATTCGCTACCTCTGTCTGTGTCATTAGGGGCTCGCTCGTTACCAGGGCGGCGCCCATCTGGTATCCGCCCAAATGTACGCATTCAATCCCCATTGATTCGGCTACTCTCGCAGTGTAAGGATCCCAAACGCCTAGGGAGGGAATGAATTTTGAGCCGGAAATAAGTTCTTGGAATTTTATACGTGCTGGAGTGCTTGTCATTGTCGGATTCTCCGAATGAAAAAAAATCATTAAGTTTCTAAAAAAGTAACTCCCTAATTTATAGGTGTATTTATCGTTCCTGACGAAGACGAGGAATGATCTCATCGCGGCAATAGGAAATTTCCGGGTCAGGCATAGAGTAAGACTCTGGCCCCCGTATTTGTACGTGGTTAATTCCCAATTTTTCCATCATCACAAGGCGATTTGTCCACTCGTCTGGCGTGCCTATCAAGGCAAGCTCTTCAACCACTTCGTCGGGAATGAACTCGGTGGCCCGACTCGCTTCATCCGGATCCAGCGCATGAGTGATATCAGGATAGACATTGGTCGGGCTGGTTTTTTTCGCGGCTTCAATGGGGAAACCCGCAATTTCTAGAACGTGAGGTGCGAGATGATAAAAAAGACCAATCAAAGGGCGCACGTTACGAATCGATGTTGCCCGATCCTGTCCGGCTGCGCTGTGTACCGCAGCAATAACCTCAATTTCTGAAATATCTCGCCCTGCTTTCTTGGCGCCTTTCCGAAGGATTTCCATCGCCCATCCAAGGGTCTTAACGCTTGCTCCGACGTTGAAAATAACACCGTCAGCCTCAGCCCCGGCAAATTCGATGGTTTTTGGTCCCATGGCCGCGACATGAACGGGAACCGGTCGGGGAGGGTAGAGCTCTTGAACCATGCCATCGAACGTACATGCACCCTCTTTAAAAAGGGTTCTGAGAGACCGAGTGAAATCCCGGAGCCGACCAAGTTTTCCCTGGGAAAATCCTAGTGCCCTGGCGGCAGAATTGCCCGCGCCGATTCCAAGAATAAAACGACCACCAGAAAGATCGTGCAAACTTGCTCCAGCCGCCGCTACGGCGGGGAAATGTCTCATGTAAGGATTGGTTACGCCGGTCCCAACTCTCAGATTTTTTGTTTTTTCTGCCATCAATGCGAGACAGACATAGGGGTCGCCCCAGCGCCCTGCGATAAGCGGTGTATCGGTGACCCACGCTGCATCAAATCCGGCCCGCTCGCACTCAGCTGCAGCCTCAGCCAATTTTTGAGGGGGGTGGATGGGTGCGAGACGAATACCAAGAGTGATTCCCATTTTATTTCCTTATTGACTACAGGTATGGATATGGCAATAAGATGTCCATTTTAAAATAATTTCCGTCCCGGAATTTTTACCCGAGTGTGGTAAATGGACGTGAAGGCAGACATGAAAAGTGTCTGCATGTCGTGTCCACCCCAAGTCATATTGCTAGGCTTCTCCGGTGTTCTGATGACTCCCATGCAAGTAGCATCGGGAGTGAAAACATGAATACCACCGGGACCTGTGCAATAAAGGTTCCCCATGCTGTCGATTTTCATGCCGTCGGGATAGCCTTCCACACCTTCTGGGCCAGGTGTTGTTTTTGCCCAGACTTCACCGCCAGTTACCTTTTCTTCAGGTGTAACATCGTAGACGCGGATATGATCGCGTCTGGTGTCGTTAACAAAAAGTTTCGATTCATCTAGCGAAAAACACAGCCCGTTGGGCACGATGTAGCCTTCGTAGTCCAGGAGAGTAATATTTTTTCCGTCCGGGTCTACTCGGAAGAAACCTTGGAAATCGAGATCCTGTGGTCGCTCGACCCCCGAGCGGGAGGTGCGCCCAGATGGGGGATCGGTGAAGTAGATGCGACCGTTGCTTTTGACGATGATGTCATTTGGGCTGTTAATCTCTTTGTCCCCGTAATGGCTAGCGATGGTGGTTAGGGACCCATCGTGTTCCTCGCGAACGACCCGGCTGCTTACGTGCTCGCAAGTGAGAAGACGGCCTTCGAGATCGTAAGTGCTTCCATTTGCCTTGCTCGAAGGTTTCCTGTAGCTGTTGAGCTCTCCTTTTCGTTCCGAGTCATCCGGGTGCCACCTGAACATTTCATCTCCCCGGATATCTGAAAATGTGAGGTGTCGTTCGTATGGATGCCAAGCCAGACCTTCGGTGAATAAGAATCCTGTCAGGAGTTGATCAACCTTTGCGTTTTCATTGACGATCTCCAAAAAACGATCATCCCTGATTTCAATACCCACTTAATTTTCTCCATTCTTAAAATGTCTTATTTAGAGAATAGCTGGCGGTACGCCTATTCAGGAGGTAGGAACTTTTTCCTCAATCCGAACGGGTTGAAATCGAGTCTTGCAACCTTCCTCAGTTTTGTGAACGAATACGCTGCCGAGCCAATGAAGATCGTCTTGTTTGGAAAAATCTTCTCTGAAGTGAGAGCCACGTGATTCTTTGCGAAGGAGGGCGGAGCGAACCGTTGCTTCGGAAGAATCAAGCATGCTGAGTAGCTCGAAGCGGCGTATGAGGTGAATAGGCTGGCTTATTACATTATCTCTGGTCTGCAAGCGAATTTTTAGAATACCATTGAGAGCCTGAGTCAGGCTCTCCTCGTTGCGCACAATTCCGCTTTTTTCCCACATCAGATCTTTGAGCTCGCGCTTTAGGTTGGCTAGTTCGGGCTTGGTATCTGAAACATTTAAGTTTGTAGGAATCTCGTCGATTTCCGTTTCGGAAATGTGTGGAGGTGAATTTTGTGACATGGCGTATTCTGCCGCTGCACGTCCCGAGCGAGCACCAAACACAATACATTCTGTAAAGGCGTTTCCACCGAGACGATTCGCGCCGTGTGTCCCTCCACATGCTTCTCCTGCTGCAAACAGGCCGCTTGTCTTAGTTTCGAGATTTTCATTCACGGAGATCCCCCCCATCCAGTAATGAACAACGGGAGAAACGACGACGGGATCTTCGTGGAGATCCTGACCCAGTTTTTGCATAGCCTCGTTCAGGTAGCGGTATTCGGCGTCAATTTTACTTTGCGCCACTTCCGTAGCGTCGAGATAGACACCTCCTTTAACGCCTCTGCCTGCCTGTACTTCACGGAAAATAGCAAGACTCGTTTCATCTCGTGTGGCCATGTCCTTGGAGGCAGGATAATAGCGGGTCATGAAACGCTCCCACTCTTTATTTCGGAAAACCGCACCATCGCCCATGATGAGGCTGGTGATAGTTGTGCGAATCGGATCAATACCCCAGTTGGGATAAAACTGGCAAAACTCCATGTCTCGCAATTCGGCGCCAGCGCCGATGGCCAAGGCGTAGCTGTCGCCTGTGATGTCAGCAGTATTGTTTGTATTAGAGAATATCTGACCCGCGCCTCCAGCTGCGATAATGGCCGATTTGGCGTGGATGAGAATGAAGCGATTTTCGTCTTCCTTTAAAGCGATGGCGCCGGCGAGGCGCCCATCCATGGAAATCATCCGGAGTACTGGCGTGTGGTCCAGAATGGTGACGCCTAATTTTTCTGCGTGTTCGAGAAGCGGAAGGGTGATGGATTGGCCTCGTGCATTTGTGGGCAGGTTACCGGCTTCTGTGCGAATGTTCCGACGCTTATTATGGCCGGGAGCCTGACCGCTCAGTAACTTTTTCTCCTTATCCCGTATGAACGCTACCCCGAATTGCTCAAGAGCGAATACTTCTTCTTCTGCATGTTCAGCTAATAGCCGGACAAGTTTGGGGTCACATATGCCTTTGCCTGCGGACAAGGTGTCCCGATAATGACTTTCAAGGGTGTCTTCCGGATCGATAAGGCTTGAAACCGCCGACATGCCGCAAGCAGCGACGAGCGTATTACCGCTTCGACCCGATTGGCGTTTGCAGGTCAGAGTGACTTTCGCCCCTGTCTCGGCGGCTGAAATAGCAGCTCGAAGACCCGCAAGCCCACCGCCTACAATGAGGACATCTGTTTCAAGATGAACCTGCGCCATGCTCGATGGACCTCCTGTGATATGAGAATATTTGATTATGCCTCGAAATTCCGGTCTTTGGAATGCGGCTCCTTTGATATTATCGACATTTTAATGTTCAGGTTAGCAGCTTCATTCTAGCAGAGAGGAGGTGATCTCGGAATAAATCAAGGTGCGCAGCTGGCCCATCGTATAGTAGGGGTCCTCAACAATTAATTCGTTTTCCTGTATTATTAAAAAAATAGAACTCACATACGCCATCTTATTTGGAGCCTTCACAGTGTCCGACAAATCTATGCCACTTTCGCGATTCAAAGTAATTGACCTGACTCGGGCGCGAGCAGGCCCTACAGCAGTTCGGCAACTCGCGGATTGGGGGGCGGATGTCATTCGGGTAGAGATGCCCGCTGCCATGGGCATGGAAGTCATGGGCGCGGATCGGCATGGTTACGAATCCCAAAACCTGCACCGCAACAAGCGCAGTCTTACCCTCAATTTGAAAAGTGGCGAGGGTAAAAAAATATTTTTTGACCTAGCGAAAGGGGCGGATGTTGTCGTCGAGAACTACCGCCCTCATGTAAAGCACCGGCTTGGTCTCGATTACGAGGCGGTTCGAAAAGTAAATCCGCGCATTGTCTATGGCAGTATTTCGGGCTTCGGCCAGGAAGGCCCGTATTCTGGCCGCCCTGGCCTGGATCAAATTTCGCAGGGGCTAAGCGGCCTCATGTCGGTGACCGGTGAGCCCGGGAAGGGCCCAATGCGGGTGGGGATTCCGATTTCGGATCTCTCCGCTGGCATGATGCTCGCGCAGGGGGTATTGCTCGCACTACTTGAGCGCGAATCCTCAGGTGAGGGGCAGTGGGTGCACACCTCTTTGTTGGAAGCACAAATCCAGATGATGGACTTGCAGGTTGCACGGTATCTCATCAACGGCGAAGTGCCCGGGCAAGCGGGAAACAATCATCCGACGTTCGCCCCGACAGGGGTATTCGAGACTTCTGATGGATTGATCAATATTCAGTCAGGCCCCCCGCGCTTATGGGAGCGTCTCGCACCGGCGATCGGTGCGCCTGAATTGCTGGAGCATCCCGACTATATTGACCCCGAGAGGCGCCTGGAGAATCGAGACGCCTTGAACGAGGAAATTAATAAACGTACGCGGGAAAAAACGAGCGAGGAATGGATCTCCATTTTAAATGAATCCGGCATCCCTTCCGGGCCGATTTACACGGTTGATCAAACATTTGCCGATCCACAGGTTCAAGTATTGGGTATGAGTCCGCATGTTGATCACCCTGTGCTCGGTGAGGTGAAAATTGTCGGCCAGGCCGTCAAAATGTCTCGGACGCCTCAACGCATGAGATTTGCCACCCCCGAGCTCGGCGCTCATACCGAGGAGATTCTAAAAACGCTGGACTACAGTGACGGGGACATTCAAAAGTTGCGGGATGGTGGGGTTATTTAAAGAGGCTGCCTCTTTTTAATGGAGTGAATGATGAAGCTCAACACCGATAAAATGATCGCCGAGTCCGGAGACGGGATCGGTTGGATGATTTTCAATAATCCCGAGCGCCGGAATGCGCTTTCTCTTGAAATGTGGGGGGGAATCACCACCATTCTTGATTCATTTCAGCAGGACGACTCGGTTCGAGTGGTCGTCATGAAAGGGGTGGGGGACAAGGCTTTTGTTTCGGGTGCCGATATCTCGCAGTTCAAGGATCAGCGAAAAAACGCCGAGCAGGCCGAGCGTTATACCGCCATGTCAGCCGAGGCTAGGCTGAAGCTGGCGAGTCTCGATAAGCCCTTGATAGCCATGATTAGGGGATTTTGTTTGGGAGGCGGCCTGTCCGTGGCTATGAATGCGGATATTCGAATTGCTGCCGAGGACGCTCAGCTTGGTATTCCGGCCGCCCGGCTGGGTATCGCCTATGGCTTCGGAAGCTTAGAGCAGCTCATGAATCTGGTTGGCCCGTCCTTCGCCAAGGAAATTCTTTTCTCCGCGAGGAGATTTTCCGCCGAGGAGGCATTGAGGATTGGTCTCGTTAATCGCGTTGTTCCGGTTGATGAATTAGAGGGTGCTGTTTGCGAATTGGCAAACTCGATTGCCTCGAATGCACCTCTGTCGGTGAAGGCAACCAAAATGACCGTTGCCGAAGTTTTAAAAGATCCCTCGGATCGAAATTTAGATGCCATTGAGCAGATGGTGAAGACTTGTTTTGATAGCCAGGATTATACCGAAGGGCGACAGGCGTTCATTGAAAAGCGAAAGCCACAATTTAAGGGTTGTTAGTGGCCTAGTAAGTAGCGATTGGCAATATTGCTGTGGGCAGTCAGATTCGTAATTTTATTCTTTGAATCTTTAATGCGGCTACATTTCGCTAGAGAGCGTTAGTTGAACGATTCAGAGCCCAACTCACAAATAGCATCCAAAGAAATTCCGTCTAGCCCGCCTTGGTTTTTCTACGGCTGGGTTGTCATCGGACTCTCTTTCGCCACACAGGGTTTTCATACGGCGGCGCGCATTTCTTTTTCTGTCTTTCAGGTTCCCTTAATTGATGAATTTGGCTGGAGCCGGGGTGCTCTCGGTGGAGCCTTCGCATTTATGATGGTCATATATGCGATTACGGGCCCATTTGCGGGCTCTCGTTTTGAAAGACATGGCCCGCGCGCAGTCATACCTTGGGGGTCGGTTCTCATCGGCATTGCCCTGGCCGGGGGCTTCTTTATTAACTCTCTTTTGCACGTTTACATTCTCACCGGTGTATTCCTGGGGATTGGTCACGCCCTAAGCGGTTTTTCCATGCACGGCTCTCTTATCCCGCGTTGGTTTTCTAAAAAACGGGGACTGGCTACGGGCTTGAGTCTTTCGGGAGCCGGAGTCGGCGCACTTGTCCTCGTACCTATTGTGGCAAGGATGATCGAATTCTACGGCTGGCGGATGGCTTATTTATTTTTTGGATTGGCGCTGCTTTTGGTTCTTGCGCCGGCGAATTTCCTGTTGCTCCGCAATCGAGCACAGGATATGGGTCTTTCTCTAGATGGACTTTCTTCCAATGAGCCAGAGGAAGTGCCTACCTTTAAGTCGACCGAAAAGAAAATGATGGGCACTGGCGAAGTTTTCAACTCCGTTAGGAATGATATGCAATTCTGGATGCTTGGGCTCATTTCCTTTTTTATCGGAATTGGTAACAACACCATCATGAGCCAGCTCCAACTCTATTTCGTTGACGCTCATTACAGTATGGGAAGCGCTGCCATGGTTTTGGGCATGTCGGGATTTTTTCGCATCGGAGGAAGCGTCGTTAATGGATGGGTGAGTGACCATTTGGGACGCCAGAACGGATTGGCTATTTCTGCCGCGCTTTCGGCGGCTGGCGTCATGCTCTTGCTCTCTATACCAAGTCTAGGAAGTGCACCATATTTAGGTTACTTGTTTGCCATAATATTCGGTTTTGGGGGAGGGGGATTGAGTGCCTGCTTCTCGGCGTTGGTGTCTGATACTTTCAAGGGCCCCTCATTGGCGGTTATTATGGGTATCTTAGGAATTTCTTACGGTGCGGGTGGTGCCTTGGGGCCCCCGCTGGCGGGCTATACTTTTGACGTGGTGGGAAGTTATTTTGTTCCCTTCTCGTTAATTGTCCTCGCTTTCTTTGCCATGATTCTTATCTCTCTTTTTGGTTTCAAGGATCGCTCAAAATTATCAGCGAGATGACAATTGGATCGAGTTCTTCCTGGGGATGATACTTAACTTCGATTGCACGAAATCAATTGTGGAGAGGTAAGGGGGCTGCTCAGGGCGGCCCCTTATAGATAGTTTTTTTGAAAAAAAATTAACAGAACAAAAAAAGGAAAAGGAGACTGGCATGAAGATACTTTATTTTGACGATTTTAAACTCGGGGTTCTCAATGGCGATAACGTTGTGGATGTTTCATCCCATGTGCAGGATATTCCCCATCTCGGACCACACGATTTGATTAGCGGACTCATCGAACATTTCGACGATTATAGGGAGCGCCTGGAAAAAGCTGCTGCGGCGGATGATGGCGTTCCGGTCAGCAGTGTCAGGATCCGTCCCCCTCTGCCTCGGCCAATCAATATCGACTGCATGGCGGTCAACTATATGGAGGATGGAACGCGCGAGGAGCCAGCTCCTATAAACGCATTTCATAAAACGCCCGGCTCGATTATTGGAAATGGCGACACCATGGTCCTGCCCGACATTCCCGCGACTATCTTTGAGGGTGAGGCCGAGATCGCACTGATTATCGGGAAGCGGGCGAGTCATGTGAGCGTCGAAAACGCCATGGACTATGTATTTGGCTACACCAATTTTGTCGATGGTTCGGCCCGCGGCCTTCTGCCCCCCGGGAACACTTTCTACCAGATGAAATCGCGTGAGACCTTCGCTCCGATGGGGCCGTACATAGTGACCGCCGACGAAATACCTGATCCGATGAACGTGCAGATTCGGTTATGGAATAACGGCACACTCAAGCAAAATTTCAACACCGACGACATGGCGCACAATATTTCTCGCTCTATCGAATGGCTAACCTCCATTCACCCGCTTGAGCCCGGCGATGTGTTAGCCACCGGAACCAATCATCGCGGCCTTCATTCGTTTCAGGACGGCGACTTGGTCGAATCGGAAGTGGAAGGGTTGGATCGATTGAGTTTTCATGTCAGGGACGATCTGAAACGAACGTGGTCGCGGGACACTCGTCTTGAGCATCACGAAAAAGGACTCGATGGCGTGACCACACCGCAACTCACTGGTAAATACGCTTCTTAGTGTCGTTGGTGGTGAATCGCAACATGTATTTGGTTTCAATAGCCATTCGCAAAAGGTAGATGATATGGATCGGGGCATATGGGCCATTTGGTATAATCTGCCGGAGGAAAACCGGGAAGAATATTTTGACTGGCTTCACGAGGTGCATCTTCCTACGGCACTTGAACGACCTGGAATTCTGTGGGCGGCGCATTATCAATCCGAAGAAAAGATAAGTCGTAAGTTCGGAGAAGTTCGATTAAGCCGCACGGAAGATTCCGGCGTGCCCGCGGGCGATCGATTCATTCTGCTGCTCGGAGGTGAAACGGCGCATACATTTTTTAATCCCACCCCGAGTGAGCTCAAAGAAAAGCAGACGCCGGAGGCTAACGAAATGCTCGGCAGGCGTATTGGGGAGCGCTCTAATATTTTTGCCGAGGAGTCCCGAATGGACGGTCCTGAGGCCGCTAGGCGTGGCCCGGGGATGACGGGCGAGCCTGCGGCAGTGTTTACTCATGTTACGGTGGGAACGGCCAATTCTGCAGCCGGTATTATGAACGCCTCCCGAATGGGAATCCCCATGATCGTATTGGCGGGGAGGACCCCCATATTTGAAAAAGATGCTGTCGGTGCCCGCAATCGACGCATCCATTGGCCCCAGGAGAGCTTCGATCAGGCGTCGATGATTCGGGAGTATTTGAAATGGGATTACGAGTTGCGCGATTTCGCGCAACTGAATACCGTTGTTGATCGGGCCATTGCTTTGGCCAAGTCGAGCCCACAAGGGCCAGTTTATCTGACTCTTCCCCGAGAGCAGCTTGCCGTTCGTCAGGATTCAATTCGCTACACTGCGCAGAATCGTTTCGACACGAATATATCTGTTTGTGCTGGTCCCGAGAATATCTTGAAAGCAGGGGAACTCATTGCGAGTGCCAAGCGGCCGCTTGTTTTGGCTAGCCACATGGGGCGAAATCCCAAGGCCGTGGGTGAATTGGTAAAACTGGCAGAAGACTGGGCACTGCCCGTTGTGGAATCTTTCCCTTTTAGTATGAACTTTCCAGCGGATAATCCTCTTCATTTGGGATTTTCAGTAGATCCTTATCTTGAGAAAGCGGATCTGGTCATTGCTGTTGAAGCCGATGTTCCATGGATTCCTTCACTTACAGGGCCTGGTGAGGATGTTCCTGTCATCCAGATTGCACGTGATCCGCTTTTTTCAGCCTATCCCATTCGGGGATTTCCGTTGGATGTGGCATTGGCGGGAGACCCTGTGTTGTCATTGGCGGCCCTTCGGAAAAATCTTGAAGAAAGCAAAGCCACTCAAACGAAAAATGTTTTAGAGAGAAAAGCGAAGTATCAAAAAATACATGAGGAGATGGCTGAGCAGACGCGAGAGCTGGAAAAGAAGGCTTCTGAGCAGAACCCAATTAATATGTACTGGGTTTCGCACTGTCTGGGTGAAGTGGCGGATGAGGATACGATTTTTTTAAGTGAGTATGACCTGAAGGCCGAGCAACTCCATCTGTGCCATCCGGGAAGCTATTTCGGAAGTCCGTCGGTATCCGGTTTGGGTTGGGGGTTTGGTGCGGCGATTGGGGCAAAACTTGGTGCACCTGAGAAAACGGTTATCTGTGGTTTGGGAGACGGCGCTTATCTGTTTAGTAATCCGATTGCCTGCCACATGGCGGCTGCGGCTCATAATGTGCCGATACTTGTCGTGGTATTTAACAATGGTCGTTGGAATTCGGTAGGCGCCGCAGTCGGTGAGTTGGCACCCGACGGCTGGGCGGTGAGTAATAATGATTATGTTCTGGTTGACCTTAAGCCTGCGCCTAATTATGAGCGGATTTCTGAGGACTGCGGTGGCTATGGTGAGCGGGTGGAAGATCCTTCAGAGTTGCCTGCCGCCATCCAACGGGCACTTCACGAGGTGCGCGTGAATGGCCGACAGGCCCTTCTGAATGTGATTTGCGCATAAATTAATGAGCAAGTCAGGAACTTAAGTTTCATTTAGAACAAGTTTCCGGCAGGGCAAGCCCGCAAACATCACCCGCTTTTAAGCTTTATCAGCGTCTAGCGCGTCGAAAGCCTTTTGGGCTGCTCTCATTCCCTGATTCGTTTTCGAGAGTCCAATGTAGGGTGAGCACTGGGTTATCGCCTCGATAATCTCATCACGCGATAGACCCGCATTCAGCCCGCTGCGGACATGCCATTCCAACTCGTTGTCGCATTGGTTCGAGGTGGAAGCGGCGATGACGATGAGTTCTTTTGTCTTCATGTCGAGTAGCGGTTGGTTCCAGATCATGCCGAAACAATATTCGAAGATAGCCTGATTGTGGGCCTTGGAGATTTTGTAGAAGCCGTCGTTTCCCTGCCCACCCGTTCCGTATATTCCAATCTTCTGGCGAACCTCAAAAGCCTTGTTGATGCGGTCCTTTAAATCAGGTTTTAGATTTACCTGAGACCCGATCTGGTCACCGGCAGCTTCAGCTTTAAGATCATCTGGGTCGTTTTCAGGAGGCTCCACGGGCTCGATGCCATTTTCGCGGTCTGCCTTCTCGAAAGCACGAAGTGCGGCCTTGAAGGCATGATTCGTCCGAGGAAGACCAATGTAGGGCGATAGGGTCGTAAGCACCTCAATTATTTCATCCCTCGTCAGCCCCAGGCTCATGCCGCTGCGTATGTGCCATTCCACCTCGTCTTCGAGATTATTGGCGGCCAGAGCACTGATAACAATAATTTCGCGCTGCTTGAGATTAAGGAGTGGCTGGGCCCATACGATGCCAAAGCAATACTCAAAAATAGCCTGGGCATGCAAAGGCGCAAATTTCCAAAACCCTCGCCCGCTTTGTCCCCCTTTTCCGTAAATCCCCATGGCCTTTCGGATTTCAAGTGCTTTTTGAACTCGCGCCTCAGCGTCTGGATTTTGATCGATATAGGGTGCTACCTGGTCTTTAGCTTCATCCATTTTTCCTGCTCCTTTTGTTTTCCTGAGAAATAGAAATAGATGTTTTTAAGTTAGATTTCAGCGGGACGTTTTTCTCTTCAACTTTATTCTTGCTAGGCCGCGCTACGCGCTTTATTTCCTCTTATGTATCTGCATATTAGTTTGAGGGTGCCACGACGGTGCTCTTGAGCTTACCCAGTCCCTCAATCTCTATTTCCACCACATCGTCTGGCTGTAGAAATGTGGGGGTTTCCCGTGCGTATCCCACCCCGCTTGGGGTGCCGGTAAGAAAAATATCACCAGGCTCCAATGTCATCCCTAAGGAAAGAACAGAGATTAATGTGGGAATATTATGGATCATGAGGGAGGTGCTCGATTCCTGTCGAAGCTCACCGTTCACCCATGTTCGAAGCATGACGTTCATCGGATCGCCAAAATAATCTTTGGGAACCAAGTAGGGACCCATGGGACAAAAGGAGTCCATGCCCTTTCCCTTGAAGGCTTGTTTGTGTATTCGTTGACGGTCGCGGGCAGGCGTGTCGTTGGCAACGGTGTAGCCGAATATATACTCGTATACTTTTTCAGGTGTGATGTTTTTCCCCGTGCGACCGATGACCACGCCGAGCTCTCCTTCATAGTCGAGCGCCTCGGTGGCGTCGTGGTGGATAATTTCGCCTCGGTGGCCTATCAAAGCCGTGTGGGGTTTCGTGAAGATTACGGGTTGTTCCACGTACACCGAATCTGTGGAAAGAGTCAGAGCCTCAACACCTTCTTCGGCATGTTCTTTGTAATTCACGCCTTGGCACATAATATTTTTTGGGGGGTAGGGGATTGGTGGGAGAAAATTCACTTTCCCCTCCGGGATGAAGCGTCCCTCGCCATTTTTTTCGCCTATTATATCTGGCGCCTGGGCCAGAAGTTCTTCCAGGATGGGGCGTAGCCTTTCCCACTGACCAATCAATCCCAGCATGGTGGAAGGGAAAGCCTCACCAGGCCGAAAGTGGGCCGATAGCAACGGTAGATCCGCTACCATGTCATCCACTATGGCGCCGATGCTTGCGCCACCCCAGGCTGTTCGGTAAGAAAGTAGCTTCATTGGTGTCTTCTCCAGTGAATACAAAGGGTCATGAATCTATTTTCTTGAAATGATTGTGATGCGTACATTCTACATCACCCCTACCGGAAAGATAAGGGGGCGACAAAAAAATTAATTGTGTCTAGAATCCTCGCTTCACTGTGAAACCTAAATTAGGGCATATAGATATTTTATGAGGGTCAAAACAGGAGAATTGAATTGAGAGCCGTTCGCGTGTACGAGTTTGATTTGAATGTTCCCATGCAGGTGGATGAGGTTGATGACCCCAGGCCGGAGGCGGGAGAGATTTTGGTTAAGGTTGGGGCCGCCGGGCTAAATCCATCTGATATCGCCACACGAACGGGCAAGCATCCTTTTTCGAAATTTCTCACACCTCCGTATATCCCGGGCAATGAGGCTTCAGGTGAGATTGTCGAGTTGGGAGAGGGTGTTGAGGATTTTGAGAAAGGTCAAAAAGTTTTCGGTGGAACCATGGGCGGGGCCTATGCCGAGATAGTTCGGATGAAGGCATCAGGTGTTATCCCGCTCCCCGATGGATTTAGCTACGGGCAAGGCGCCGGGATTCGGATTTCGCTCCTTACTTCGTGGAATGCCCTTGTCTTGAAGGCCAATGTTCAGCCTGGTGAGACCGTACTTGTTCAGGGCGGCGCCGGGGGAGTTGGCATGACGACTATTCAGCTTGCCAAACATCTGGGTTGCCGGGTGTTCGCTACGGTCAGCACGGATGAAAAGGCCGATTATTGCCGCAAATTAGGTGCTGATGAAGTGATCAACTATAAGGAAGAGGATTTCGTCGAGCGGTGCAAGCAACTCACTGACGATAAGGGGCTGGATGCCATCGTTGAGCTTGTCGCTTGCGATAATTTTGATAAAGACATGGACGCCATCCGAATTGGGGGGCGCATTCTCCTTATTGGAACGGGAACGGGCAAGGGGCCAATGACGCAATTTCGGGTGCCCGCCGCCATGGTAAAGGATGCGCATATCATGGGTATGTCGGGTCTGAACTTAGGGCCGCAAGTCCCCGGAATGGTTCGCGACCTTACTCCTCTTCTCAATGATGGGGTATTTGATATTCATGTTGAGCGGGAGTTTTCAATTGATGAGTCGAATGAGGCGCATCAATTTGTTCTGGGTGGAAAATTCTTCGGAAAAATCGTTGTTGTTCCGTAAAATTTAATAGAAAGATGACTTGATTTAATTTCCTTGAGGCCAGGGGGAGAAGCTAAATTGTTGAAGGAGAAGAACATGCCGGATAAGGACAGCACGAAAAATGAACCGTTTCGTCTTGAGGAGGCGACGATTGACGAAATGCACGCCGCGATCAAGGCAGGGCAGATAACCTGTGTTGGAATCGTTCAGCACTATATCGATCGTGCACGAGCTTATAATGGCGTTGCCAGCGCGCTGGTCACGGAAGACGGCGCCCCGGTCCCAGAGGCAACGGGCGCCGTGCGTGCACAAGAGGCGCTCCGATTTCCGACAGAAACTGTTAAGGCATCCGCAATTCTTCCTGATCTCGACAAGTACAAAGGGACGCCTCTCGAATTCGGTCGTATGGAGGCGACGGCCTCGGACCCCGATGTGCAGCAACAGTTCGGAATGATTGCCGGTATACCAAATGCCGGGCATGTGAATGCACTTGGGACTCTCAACATTCGGGGCGAGCGCTCGGTTACATGCCGAGGCGATTTTGACAGACATCCCTCCGAGGGGCCGCTGCCCCCCGGTGCGCCTCCCGTGTGCGATATGTTCCGCGAGATGCCCGACGCCCTTGAGCGTGCGGCGGAGCTTGACGCGGAGTATGGCAGCAATCCCGATTTAGAAAAGATGCCGATGTATGGGGTCGTCTTCTCGTTCAAGGATCCCTTTGACACGAAGGACATGAGATCCACTGGTGGCGGAGACGCCAGCTACGACATCGATTTCCCCGCGAGAGATCATGTGCTGGTCGAGCAGCTTCGCAACAAGGGAGCGATCATCTATGCCAAGGCCGTTAACACGGAATACAACGGTCGGGCGGGAGATCCGGGTGGACGCCACGTACCTGATAAAGTTCTCCCCTCGACGCTGGGTTATCAGCGCAGCACCTGGGCGGGCAATCCTTCCAATCCCTACGACACGACCCGCGCGGCCTCGCTTGGCTCGAGTTCGGGGTCGGCCTTGTCGGTCAGCACAAATCTGGTGATGGCCAGCCTCGGCGAGGAGACGCGGGCATCGACCCGCGGGCCGTCCAACCACAACGCAGTGGCGCTGATTCTGCCTCACAAGGCGATGCTTGGCTTCGACGGCGGGGCCATTGGTGCGGATATTTATTGCGACCGCAGCGGCATCCATTGCCGCGCAATCGCCGATTGCGCCAAGGTGCTCGATGCCCTGAAAGATCCCGTTGAGGGATATTACGATCCACGAGACCCGTTCACGACCGTGCCGCGCTCATCAGTGTTGGACACGCCCTACGCGAGCCACACGGGAATGTCGGGCGCGCCGGGTGCGCTTAAAGGCATGCGTCTTGGGATCATCCGCGAGTCGATGGTCTATCCGCCGGGCTCAAAGACCGAAGAGCCCATCGTCACCGCAGCCACAAAAGAGATTAAGGAAATCCTCGGTGAAAAGTTGGGCGTGACGCTTGTCGAATCGACCGATCCCCTGTGGAAACCTGACCCCGATATTGAAACGATGAAAACCGATTTCAGGCAGGCGCTCGCCAGGCTGGTGCCCGTATTCATGCCCGACTTGCTGTTCCGTCTTGGGGTAGATGGTGAGCCCGTATTCAAGGAATTCGCGGAGGCAATTGTGCCGACCGAATTCATGCCCGGAAAATTTTTCGGAACGGGAAAAATGAAACCGATCGACTACTTGGTCGGGCTGACGGACGAAAAGATCACGCCCCCCTCGAACCTCGACCTCGCCACCGTCCAGCAGTGGGATGTATCGCCGACGTTCCGGTACCATATTCACCAATATCTCTCGCGACGCGCTGTGGACTGGGAGGCGAAAGGATTTACAGAAAAGCTCACCGATTTTGCCACGCTCAATGCGCGCTCGAAATTTTGGGGCGACGATCAGCGCGCTGCCTTCAAGAATTGGGAAGAGGTGGCCGACCCGCGAAGTCCGCATGGTGAGCGTCAGGCCGTCAGTGAGCGCATCATACTGCGTGAATTGCTGCGTCGGGTGGATATGATGGTGATCTTGGAAAATCATCTTGACGCGTTAGTCCGTCTGCACACGCCGTGGCCGCCGGGGCTAATTGGCGGGGCTCCTCAGTATGGCAACAGGAACAATCTGCGCTTCGAATCCTACAACGGGCCCAATGCTGGTCTCTCGGAAGTTTTGATTCCGGCGGGCTATGTCAGGACGGCCTACGATCCGGTGTTTAAGCTCAGCGCGAATGGCTTACGCTATGAGTCTGCGCCGTCTGATGTGCCCACCGAGATTCCAGAGCCTGGGTTGCCGTTTTCGCTCGTGTTCCGGGCCGAGCCGGGTAAGGAAGATATCCAGCTGAAAGTTGCCTCGGCGTATGAGGCGGCATCGAGGCGCCGCGTTTCGCCACCGAATTTCGGCTCGCTGCCAGCGTAATCCTGGCGGGGCAACTTTGTCGTCCGGGGCTAGGCATCTCCTGGGTGTGGGCTCGCTTTGAATTTGGCGAGGTGTATCAGGTTGTGTGTCAGTCCGTTTATTCGAGTGGCCACTCCAGCCATTCGCATACTGCGCGACCCATGATCCAGGATTTATCTTCCTCCGTTAGCCACGGAATATGCTCCATGAACATCGCAACAGCTTGTGCGTAATTACACGGCAGGCTGGTCAGATCCGTTCCCCAGAAAAGCCGTTTCGGGCCGAATGCGTCATAGACGCGCCGAAGGTAGGGGTGAAGATTGCTGTAGGGAAAATCCTCTGTGCTGTATCTTGGGAAAGCGGTTGCCTTGACGGCGACGTTGGGCCGCTTTGCCATTGAAAGAACTTTATCGAGGCCCTCGAAAGCGGCTTCATCTTTCAGGCGGGCGGGAATGCACAGATGGTCAAGAACAAACTTTAGCCCCGGGTGACGCTCGACGATTTTGTCGAAAGTATCGATCTGCTCCCAATCGATTAGGATCATAATCGGAACTCCAGCCTCCTCGGCGTCCTTCCATAGCCAATCTGCAAGCCCTTCGGAAATAATGGGGCGAACGTGCGGTCGCGTGAAAGTCAGCCTCAGACCCAGCATGCCGGGTTGTTGCCGCCAGCCAGCAATCAGGCCCCGCGATTCGGGCGCTACCGTATCCATCTGTCCCATGACCCCGAAGCGATCAGGATGAAGCCGCGCCGCCTCAAGCGCCAGGTCGTTTCGAAAACCCTCCCAGGACGGCGGCACCAGCACGGTGCGGTGAACGCCCGCATCATTCATTTCGGGTATCAGATCCGCCAGGGAATAGGGAATAGGCCGATGCGGATCGTGGTGATTTGCCGGCCAGGGACGCTCTGGCGTATTGGCGCCCCAGATATGAATTTGCGAATCAACGATTTGCATAGTGGTCTCAATTAGCTTTCTTTTATGATCGGATTGCTGAGGGTGCCGATTCCAGTGATTTCGATGTCAACGACATCGCCGTGAACAAGGTTTGGCGAATCGCCTTCGGTGCCCATCCACAATACGTCTCCCGGTAGAAGTTCGATGTATTTAGAGATGGTGCTCATGTAGTGCTCGACGCCAAAAAGCATATCGTTGGTTTTAAACCGGATTTTTTCTTTGCCGTTGACGCTGACGATGGTTTCCATGTCTTCGAGTTTCGCATCGGTGTCGATCCAGGGACCCATGGGCGCAAAGGTGTCTGTATTTTTCGCACGCCACATGGTGCGGTCTTCTTTTTGCCAGTTTCGCTCACTGAGGTCGTTTCCGATGGTGAAGCCGAGAACATAATCGAGCGCCTCATTCTCGGTGATGTTTTTCGCCTTCTTTCCGATGACGACAACCAGTTCGCCTTCGTATTCGACCTTTACGGTCGCGTCTTTCGGAATAACGATTGTCTCGCCATGGGCGATCAAGGAATTATTCGCCCGGTAGCCGACATCGGCTTTCTTGGGCAGGTTGATCTCCTGGCCATGCAGGCGGGCCTGCTCTTCAATATGCGCGACATAGTTCAGACCCGCCGCGTAGAACGTTTTCGGGACGAGGGGTATTAATATTTTGACATTGGATATGTCATGGTTTTTGCCGGTTTCCTGGTAGCCATCAAAGGGATCGCCATCCACCGCTTTGACCGAATCGCCTTCAACGATTCCGTAAGTAGTTTTGCCGTCAACCTCAAAGCGCATCCACCGCATTGTTTTCTCCTGAAAGAAAGAAATTCGAATAAGCGATTAAGTCAATAATCGGTCAAAGTTGAGCTCAGCGCATAAACTCACAAGGAAAATAAATTATACACCTGTCATATTGTTGGTGCTGAGGAATTTGGTTTTGATTATCCCTCATTCTCCAATTCCGCCAGCACCTCCTTGTAGTTATTCATGGCTGGGCCCCCAATTGACCAGCCAGCGTAGTGCATGACCTGGTACAACATTTCCCGAAACTCGCGATCCGTTACACCGCTCTTTAGCGCTCGCCGAATATTGGGTTTGACGGCCCTGGCTTCGCGGCCCAGCGCAATGACCGTGGCGGCTGTTACGAGGGCGCGATCTCGGAGGCTTAGCCCCTCACGGGCCCAGGGCCCACCGAAGATTGTTTCGATAGTAACGTCGGCAAATTCTTGATCGATTTCGTCGAGGCTGCTGCGAGCAGATTCGCCGAGGGCCTCCTTGATTTCTAATCCACGTTGGTAGGCTTCGGATTTCTCACTCATTTTTTCTCTCCATAGTTTATTGCTTCAAGGTTCGAATGTTTGGCTCAGTGGCCATTTGCAAATCAATTACATGCTTTTAGTTGCTTCCATTGTAGGGCATCTGCCGTTTTCTCGGCCATGCGGGTTTGAGAGACTATATCATTCGATTATGAATTTGCTCCCCTCGTTTTGTTCTGTTTCACTGGATAATCTAAGATAATGGGAAATGTGAAATTATTCTGAGTAACTTGAGGGAGAGGTGGGCTATGGGTGAATTGGGCGGAAAGGTGGCTCTAATAACGGGGGCATCTCGCGGGATAGGGCAGGCGATTGCGCTTCGTCTGGCCTCAGAGGGCGCTTCGATCTATCTGGCGGCTGACGGCACAGAGGCAGAGTTGATAGATGTGGAAAAATCATGCCGGGAGGCGGGCGCCGCAGACGCCGCCTGGGGCGAGCATGATATATCGGGCAGCGGGAAGGCGGAGGCCATGGTAGCCGCTGCCCATGAGCGGATGGGCCGGGTGGATATTCTAGTGAACAATGCGGGTATCAGGGTTCGTAAGGCATTTGGAGAGTTTACCCAAGAGGAATTTGATCGGGTGGTGGCGATTAATCTTCGCGCGCCATTTTTGGCAAGCCAGGCCGTAGTGCCAATTATGAAGGCGCAGGGCGGTGGGCACATCATTCATATGGCAAGCCAACTTGGCATAGTTGCCTCGCGCTACGGCTCTGTTTACAGCCTGACGAAAGCGGGTCTTATTCAACTGACCCGCTCGATGGCGCTTGAGTTGGGCAGGGACGGGATCTCGGTGAATGCGATATGCCCAGGGCCCATTTCAACTGATGGATTTCTGGCGAACCGAAACCCGGGAGAACTTGAGCAGCGCGCCCGCGATGTTCCCATCGGACGCTTCGGAACAGTGGAGGAGGTTGCCGGGATGGTGGCATTTCTCGTCTCCAAGGATGCCGCCTATATTCTCGGCCATGCGCTCGTTATGGACGGCGGGTACGTCGTTCATTAGAGTGTCGGTATACAAAAAAATTAGTGCTCTTTGTTGTTCGACCATTTTCCAGGAGGAAGGCGACCATGGCCACAGTTGTTAAGAACGAAAATCAGGATCCCGATCTTGTTTATGAACCCGGATTTGAGATGCACTATGGGCTCACGGAAGAGTCTTGCGGCGTGAACAGCGTCACCCTTTATCGAACTATTTTTCCACCGAGCAAGAAAAGCAAACCGCACTTTCACACAAACGGCGATCTCATCTGGTATCACCTCAGGGGGCCCAAAGCCATCTGGCATATCGGTGAGAATAGAGAAGAGATGGTTACCGAGGAGGGAGATTTTATTTCGATTCCCCGGGGGGAAATTCACTTGACGATTAACACGTCCGACACAGAGACCATTCATGGCGTGGGCGGCTATGGCGGTTGTGGTGGGCCTTATCAAAGCGGCAAGGTTTTTGTGGAGAACGAATAATGTCATCACGTGAGCTTTGCTTTCTTTCTGTCTCTGAACTGGCCGAAAAAACCAAGGCACAAGAAATATCGCCGCGCGAAACGGTGGAGGCGCATCTGGCTCAAATCGATGAACTGAATCCCGAGCTCAATGCGTTTATCACGGTGTGCCATGAAGAGGCGATGTCGGCGGCGGCCAGGGCGGAGGAGGAAATCAGCGGCGGCCAGTATCGCGGCCCGCTTCACGGCATCCCCATAGGGGTGAAGGATATTATTGATACTGAAGGAATCCGCACCACACAAGGTTCAAGTTTTTATTCTCAAAATGTTCCTGAAAAAGATGCTGAGTGCGTACGCAGGCTCAAAGAGGCGGGCGCCATAGTCATTGGAAAGTGCAACACCCATGAATTTGCCTGTGGCGCGTCAACGAAGAACCCACATTACGGCGCTTGCGCGAATCCGTGGGATACGAGTCGTATCCCGGCAGGCTCAAGCGGCGGCTCAGGGGCTGCCGTGGCGGCAAGAATGTGTCCGGCCGCCCTTGGCTCCGACACCGGGGGCTCGATTCGGGGACCTGCGGCGATTTGCGGTGTCAACGGATTAAAGCCCACATATGGCCGTGTCAGCCTCACCGGCGTTTATCCGAATGCCACGAGTCTCGATCACATCGGCCCCTTTGCCCGCTCGTCGCGGGATTGCGCCCTTATTCTGCAGGGAATGGCTGGCTACGATCCGGCGGATTGCGCCTCAATCGATATGCCGGTACCAGATTTTTCCGCCGAAATTGGGGGTGACGTAAAGGGGCTTCGGCTTGTGCTATGCCCGGACCTGGTTCAAATCGAGATTGATAAAAGCGTTGAAAATGCTTTCAACGAAGCGGTGGAGGTGCTGCGAGGTCTCGGTGCGAAAATCGACACGGTAGCCTGCTCGTTCGCCGATGATTTGAACAACGAGCGCCTGCCGATTGCCGACGCGGAACTTTTGGCGGTGCATCGGGAGAATATCGACAATCATCCTGAGAAATATGGAGACGATGTTCGCGCGCGAATTGAGAATGCCAGAAACACAACACTGGCTATGTATTTTGAGGCACTTAAGAAAAAGGTAATTCTGATCAGGGAAATGGAGGCCCTTTTTGCGCCGTATGACGGCCTGCTCCTCCCGGCGTATTCATGCATCGGAGCGCCCATCGATACCGTCATGGCGACTATCAACGGAAAACAAATTCCGTTTCTCGGGGCAAGCAGACCGCTGACCGGCCCGCATAATTTCACGGGATTTCCCAGCCATGTTGTGCCGACAGGCTT
>JABJAL010000093.1 GCA_018669005.1 Nitrospinaceae bacterium | reverse complement strand
AGAAGCTGGGCTACACGAATTTCCTCCTAAGAGCCGTAGATGGCACTTTTGGGTGGGAGGATGAGGCGCCCTACGATGCCATTGTCTCGGCAGCCTCGGCGCTTGAGCCGCCCTCTCCATGGCTGGATCAACTCAAGCCGGGCGGGCGCCTGGTAATGCCCCTGGGCGGCGAGAAGAGCCAAACACTTGTCCGGTACGTAAAAGGGCAGGACGGGAAATTTAGAGAGCCCGAGGAAATTGTGAAATGTGTGTTCGTTAAGCTCATCGGCCGCCATGGCTGGAGTGAGAACGCCTGAAAATTTAATCGGGGCGTAGCGCAGCTTGGTAGCGCGCCTGCTTCGGGAGCAGGAGGCCGGAGGTTCAAATCCTCTCGCCCCGACCAATTATCTAAAAAGGCTGGCTTCGGCCAGCTTTTTTCTTGACGCTGGCGAGCCGGCGCGTTCTTTTCCATATGGGGAGATTATTCATCAAATGAGAAAACAACCTTCAAGAGCGCATCAAAACTGGATTTTCGATAACTTTCTTAAACTCTCAGACAATGAGGATGTATTGCATCCGGGCATTATGGGGACCCGCTACGAGCGGGGTTTCCGCCACATGGATCTCCAGGCGGTCTATAGCCGAGTGACGGGCCGACGCTCGTTCCCGAAGGCATGGGCGCGGCAGGCCGGCGTGCAGGAAAAAAAGGCGACAGAAGCCCTAGCCAAAGGGCGCAAGGTTACCGCTGTCCAGCATTTTCAGCGCGCGGCCCTGTGCTATGGCCGCGCGCAGCATCTTATCCCCGTGGTCGGGCACCCGAAAAAAGAAGAATATTACGCAGGTCTTAGCCGCTGCTATGGCAAAATGTGTGAGCTTCACGGCGGCGGGATCGAAAAGCATGAAGTTGAGTTCGATCCCGGCAAGAAAACCTATTTCCTCTACTATCCGGCGCCAGGCGAGGGCCCCAAACCAACTGTCTTGATTATCCCCGGCATGGACATGGTCAAGGAGGATGGCCTCAACCCCTGGAACAATGTGTTTCATGCTCGCGGGATGAACGTCTGCGTCATGGACGGGCCCGGGCAGGGCGAGTGCAACATTAATGAAGTCTGGGTTGATCAGGACAACTATGCACGAGCTGCCAGCCGAGTCATCGATTTTCTATGTGAAAGAGGCGAGGTGGACAGCTCGAAAATTGGCCTATTTGGTATGAGTATGGGCAGCCGCTGGGGAGTCGAGATCGGGGCGCATGATGACCGGGTGAATACCGTCATCGGCCAGATGGCGAACGTTGGGCCCTCGGACATTATCTTCAATCAGGCCCAGCCCAACTTCCGGCGTATCTATATGTACATGTCCAACATTTACGACGAGGCGGAATTCGATGAATTTATCGAGGTGCGCGACGGCGGCTGGCTCGACACGGCAAAAAAACTCAAAGCCAATTATCTGCTTGTCGCGGGCGACATGGACGAGCTTTGTGCGCCCGATGATATTGATATTTTCATGAATACCCTCACATGTCCCAAGGAGCTATGGCTCTACGAGGGGGTTTTTCACCCCATGGGCGAGGTGGCGGCCGACATGTACCCGGCCATCGCCGACTGGATGCTCGACTCGCTCAATAACGGGTTGCCCACCGGACACGATAAGCGCACGAGTGTGGAAGACCCCTTTTAGGTTGCTGGTGGAGCGTCCTTGACCTGAAGGGTTGTGTCCGTAAAATACTGTTTGCTAAGCAGGGCTCCCGCAAAGCCCTGATTCGGCCTTTCTCCGCCCGGGGAAAGCTGAAAGTGAAGACTTGGATTGCCGCCATCGGGGCCCCTGATCCCTGCAAGGAAAATAAGCGCCCTGCCGCAGAGGTGTATTGCGCCATAGCCAAGAGCGGTGCGAGGGATTTGCAGGGTTTCTCTCCTCTGAGAATTGTGTCGTGGGTGTTGCTGCTTGTGCTGCTGGGTGGATGTGGGTTTTATCGCTCCTCCGAGGATTCGAGCCCAAGGCGGAGAGGGGTTTATCACACGGTTCGGCGCGGCGAGACCCTATGGCGCATTTCCAGGGACTACAGGATGGATATTGAGCAAATTGCCGTCCTGAATGGTATCTCCAACCCAGATCGACTCATCGCGGGCGTCCGGATTTTCATTCCGGGTGCTTGGAAGACAGTCCACGCAAAAAAGCGGAGGCGAGTGGCTCCTCCCCGAAGCAGGCCTCCTCGGATTAGACCTCGCTGGGCAGCCCCTAAAAATAGCGATAAAGGCCGGAGTCTTGTTCGGGGGCCCGGCAGAAAAGGGGCCGTCAAATTCAAATGGCCGCTCAAGGGGAAGGTGCTCAGGCGCTTTGGCACGCGGCGCGGGGTGAAATCCGACGGCATTGATATCGGGGCCCCCAGATTAACGACCATTCGAGCGGCGGCGGGGGGGCGTGTTATTTTCAGCAACTGGGGCCCCGGCGGAACCGGAAGAACAGTTATCATTCGCCACAAGGGCGGGGCGTATCATTCGGTTTATTCTCACAACGAGGTGAATTTGGTGAAGCCAGGCGAGCAGGTGGTTCGTGGTGCGCCCATCGCCCGCCTTGGCAGCACGGGCGCTGTCCAGAGCGCTCGCCTTCATTTCGAGATTCGCTATCGCACGAAACCGCGCAATCCGTTAAGTTACCTCCCGTAAAATTGCCGGACAATATTTCAGAAGTAGGAGAAACCATGAGCGAGGCAGACGATCTGATTCGTCATATTCGGGACGTGCCAAACTTTCCGAAAGAAGGAATTATTTTTAAAGACATCACCCCCATGCTCAAGGATCCTAAGGCATTTCAAAAATCAGTTGATTTGCTGGCCGATAAGTACATGAGCGAGGGCGTGGATATCGTTGTGGGCGCCGAGGCGAGAGGATTTATTATTGCTGCGCCGCTGGCCTACAAACTGGGCGCCGGGTTCGTTCTCATCCGAAAGCCGGGCAAGCTTCCCTGGCAGACCGAGGCCGAGACATATGAACTCGAATATGGGGAAGATTCGCTCGAAATTCATAAAGACGCCATCGAGCCTGGTATGAGAGTCCTCATTGCCGACGATATCTTGGCAACAGGCGGGACTGCTCAGGCCTGCGCGAGTCTCATCGAGCGGCTCGGCGGCAAAATTATAGGGATGTGCTTCTATATCGAGCTTTCATTTCTCAATGGCCGCGAAAAGATACCGAATTACCCGCTACACTCCCTGATTCAGTATTAATTCTGAAGCAGGATAGAATGGAGTGCATAGACGATTGCCCGCTGCTTCGAAATAATAATCATTCCCTAATGCCCCTTTAGCTCAGTTGGATAGAGCATCGGATTCCTAATCCGGAGGCCGGGTGTTCGAGTCACCCAGGGGGCACCATTTATTCAATTAGGTCAGTCAGCTACCTATGCTAGGGCTCCCAGGGCTTCTAGCTTCTAAGTTGTCTTGTTTTATCAAATTTATCCCCGAAGATTGAATAGAAATTAAACCTTAACTAATTAGATTTATCCGATTGTATTATTTATCTTTATCGGTTATTTTTAAATCCAGCCATTGTATTGAGAATCGACAAGGCAAATGTTTCTAGGCACTTATGCGATTTTCTTTAAAGTGTTTATGTCTTAATCCGTTAAGAATATTAAATATAGTGAGTTATGTCAGATCGCTGGAGTTGATCATGAGAGATCGAAGGGGAAATCGCCGAGGCTAATTTTCTAGGAGGCTGTCTCGTGCTTATTGGAAAAATTGCTGACAATACATTGATTGTATGCAGGTAAGCATTTGTAAATAAATTAAATAAACGTTTTGTGTTTATGTTTCTTTGTTGTGGTTGGAGGGAGCTACAATGGAGCGTGTGGAAAATTTCTATGAGCGTGCTCTGGATGAAATCGAGGCGATTCCGGCAATATCCAGTGTGGTTTTCAAGATTTTGCAGATTACGGCGAGTGAATTTTCGAGTCGCGGAGATCTTCTACGCTGTCTGTCCTCGGACCAGACAATAGCGGCAAGGGTGCTTCAGACAATTAATTCGGCCTATTACGGCATGAGCAAGCCCATTTCTAATTTAAACGTTGCCGTAGGGCTTTTGGGGGATAAGAGGATTAGAGAAATCGCTCTTTTATGCTCCTCGTCTGGAACTATTCGCCAAAGTTATCCCGGCTACGGCATCTCAGCCGATAACGCCTGGCTTCACTCCGTTACTACAGCGTTTGCAGCAGGATTTATTGCTGAGAAGAGATATCCCGAAAAGAGTGTATCGGCATTTGCAGCGGGATTGATGCACGATATCGGAAAACTAGTGATGGACAACCTCGTCAGGCGTTTTCCTGGCGAGATGGAGGCAGGCGAAATGGCGAGCGAGCACGCGTGGGACGTGCTCCCAGGCCACCATGAGATGGAAAACGAGGCATTCGGTTTCGATCATAGTCAAATTGGCCGCACGCTGGCCCTGAAGTGGAATTTTCCCGAAGAGTTGGCCGACGCGATAGGGTTCCATCACAACCCCGATGCTGCGCCCTCCGGAGGCGATCTGGCCCACATCGCAAGTTTGGCGGATGTAATTGCTCACATACACGAGATGGGGATATTCGATTCGAATTTCCTTGAATTGCTCGGGGAGGAGGGCAGGATACCTTTTGAACTCTCTCATGAGGAAATAGAGGACATCTTTCCCAAACTCGGAGCCGAAATACGAGACCTAAAAACTTTTCTGAGCCATTAACTGAAAACTCCTCCGCACTTAGTCCAGCCAAGATTATCCACAATGTAGGATATTGTATTTCGATATTTTTTTCGTGAAATTTTCGTAAATCTATCGAAATTCATAAAGTTAATATGCCCGAATGAGTAGCATTTCTTTTATCGATTTGGTTTAATGTGGTCGACATTCGTGGCCCTTCAATCAATCTTCCGGATTAATTATACATAGTCATTGTATTAACCCTCCGGAAATTTCAGGATGCAAAACGCTAGATGGATAGAAAAAAAAGAATACTTATCGTTGACGACGATGAGCATATCCGCAAATTACTCGAAACGCTTCTAAAGTCCATTGGACATCTGGTAGAAGTCGCATCGGACGGCATAGAGGCGATTGCCCTTATGAATCTCGATATCGACCTGGTGTTGCTCGATATTTATATGGAAGGTATGGACGGCTTCGACGTCGCCCGAAAAATACGCCAAAACGAGACGATCAATAACGATATTCCCATAATTATGATGACGGCCTCGGGCAATCATGAGGATCGGATTCGGGCTGTCCAGGCGGGTGCGGACGATTTTATTTCAAAACCACTGGATCTGACCGAGATTCAGGTTCGCCTGGAGGCGCATTTATTAAAAAAATATGCGCTCGATGCCCTGAAGGAGCACCAAAACCATCTTGAGGAAGAGGTGGAGCATAAAACCGAGGCACTTCGGGCATCGGTGAAAGAGCTTGCTAATGCCCATCGAGGCACCCAGCAAGCCTATATCGAAACGATTTCCCATCTTGCGGTTGTGGCGGAATTCAAGGACGTGGACACGGCGTCCCATATTGGCAGGGTAAGCGCCTATTGCAGCTTATTGGCTGACGGACTCAAGTTGACTCCGCGCGAAAAAGAAATTTTTGTAACGGTGAGCCCGATGCATGACGTGGGAAAAATTGGAATACCCGAGCACATCCTACTCAAACCAGGAAAGCTCGATGATAAAGAAATGGAAATCATGAAAGAGCACGTCAACATCGGTGGCCGAATACTCAATGGGTCCTCCTCCTCTCTGATTCAGGGGGGGGAGATCGTTGCACTCACCCATCATGAAAAATGGGATGGTAGCGGGTACCCCAAAGGTCTCAAGGGCAATGAAATTCATCAATGGGGCAGAATTTGCGCTGTTGCCGATGTTTTTGATGCGCTGACCAGTGTGCGGCCCTATAAAATTGCGTTCAGCAGCGAAAAGGCGTTCGAAATTATCGGGGAAAATATGGGATCTCACTTCGACCCGGAAATTGCAGAAGTGTTTTTGAACAACAAAGAA
Organism: Nitrospinaceae bacterium; assembly: GCA_018669005.1. Classification (NCBI taxonomy): domain Bacteria; kingdom Pseudomonadati; phylum Nitrospinota; class Nitrospinia; order Nitrospinales; family Nitrospinaceae; species Nitrospinaceae bacterium. The sequence goes on along the minus strand of JABJAL010000093.1, from coordinate 5,511 downwards.
AATGTCTTGAAGATTCAAAAAAAATTCGAGGGTATGTAGTTTCGGTTTTGTAATAACTCCTCTTCCCGTGATTTCCCCGCATTCATGATTTTCCTTTGAGAGAATTTTACCCCTGGCGTGGTATCTTGCCGGGGTTTTTATTATGGTTGTTCATCCTAATATCTCATTAGAGTTAAGCGAGGAGTGAAAATGCCACCGAAAAAGAAAATAAAGATTCCGCCCCGAGCGCTCAAGCGTGGTGGGATGCTCTGGAGCAAGGAGTTCACCGAGGGGATTGCTGAGGATATGGCTGGGTGGGCGGATCCGGAATTCATGGAATTGTTCATGGAATTTTGCTATGGCGGGCTCTACGACCGAAAGGTGTTGCCCCAGAAAACGCGTGAACTCTGTGCTGTTGCGGCTTGTGTCATGGCGAATGCCCATCCGCAGCTTCGCACCCATGTGCAGGCGGCCTGGAATTGCGGCGCAACCAAGCGCGAGATAATGGAGGTCATCATCCAGATGTCCACCTACTGCGGGATGCCCTATATGCTTCAGTGTGCCCGGGTGGCCAACGATATTTACCCCACGCTCAAGCGCGGCCAAAAAGCCGGCGCCCTGCCGCCAGGCCTGAAGAAAAAGACCGCCGCCAAGTCAAAGACTGCTAGCGGTAAAAAGAAGAAATAGACTTGAAAAGCAAAGCGTGAGGTCTGACACGTTCAACTAAAAGGAGATCAGCATGAAGCGCACGACGTACCAGCCGCCGGAGGTTTTTGTGCCAGTGGGCAAAACTTATTCGCACGGCGTTATTGTCGAGGCGGGTCGCACTCTCTTCGTTGCCGGGCAGACGCCTCGGGCGCAAGACGGGACTATTGTTTGCAAAGGAGATGCGGCGGGTCAGACCAGGCAGGTCCTTGAGAACATGAAAAATGTTATAGAGGGCGCTGGGGGCCGGATGGCGGATGTAGCGAAAACCACCGTCTATATCACTAATCCGGCCGACCGCGTGGCGGTGGGGGGTGTCAGAAAAGAGTTCTTCAAGGGCGAGCCTCCCGCAAATACGCTTCTGGTCATCTCCCAGCTAGCCGATCCAGATTTTTTGGTGGAGATTGAGGCCATAGTGCCTCTTCCGTAATGGGATATATAAACGATGTGCATGCACAAGATTCGCCACAAGCCCTACGACGATGGCATCTTATGCATCATGATTACACCATAGCGAGGAGACGAAAATGACAACGGAGATTAGAGACGAGCGCTTCCACGAGGCGGTCGGCAAGCAAGTCAAAGTGGAGCGGTTGGCCACCGATTTTGTATTTACCGAGGGGACCATCTGGCATCCATACGAAAATCATCTCACATTCTCGGACGTCCTTGGCAACCGCATGTATCGCTGGACACCCAACGAGAGCGGGGGCGGCGAGGTTTCTGTGTTCCGGGAGCCATCGAACATGGGTAACGGCAGCGCCTATGACCGTCAGGGCCGCATCGTGACCTGTGAGCATGCGACGAGCCGGGTGGTTCGTGCCGAGGGTGGGGGAGAGCCCGAGGTTCTCGCCACCCACTGGAAGGACAAAGAGCTCAACAGCCCGAACGACATCGTGGTGAAAAGCGATGGCGCAATTTATTTTACAGATCCGCCCTCGGGCCGTTCGGCTGAATACGGTGTGCTTCGCGATCCTGAACTCGATTTTCAGGGTGTTTTCAGGATCGATCCTGCGTCCGGGGAATTGAGCCTTCTCGCGGATGATTTTAAACGGCCCAACGGTCTTTGCTTCTCGGTCGATGAAAAACGCCTATTCGTCAATGACACAATGCAGCGCCATATCCGCGTTTTTGACGTGAACGACGACGGAAGTGTGTCGGGCGGCGATGTTTGGGCAGAAGTCACCGGCGAGCTCCCCGGTGTTGCCGATGGAATGAAGGTAGATAGCGCGGGTACCCTGTTCAGCACCGGGCCGGGGGGGATTCACGTCTTCGCGCAGGACGCCACCTGTCTTGGCGTGATTTTGGTTCCCGAACCGCCCGCTAACTTCACCTGGGGCGGCGAGGACATGCGGAGCCTGTTCGTTAACGCGCGCACCTCGCTCTACCATGTGCGGGTGGATGTGCCAGGGATGAAAATGTTTTAGAAGGAATCTGCGGCGAAACTTAAAACGCCATGTCGCGGCCGCCGGCGATCTGTAGATCGATCCCGGTGATGTAGCGTGCCTCATCCGAGCAAAGGTAAATCACCCCGTCGGCGATTTCATCGCTGGTGGCGATTCGCCCGAGGGGGGTCTGGGCCAGCATGCGCTCTTGCGCCGCCTCGTCTTGCCTTTCCGGGTCGGTGGTGGCGGGCGAGGCCGAGTTGACGCGGATGCCCTCGCCGCCAAGCTCGGCCGCAAGGCTCATCGTGAAGCTTCTGAGGGCCGCCTTGGCCGGACCGTAGGCGTAGGAGCGGTAGTTTCCCCGCCGGAACGAAATGCTGAGCATATTGACGATGGCGCCGCCGCCCCGTTTTTTCATGTGGGGAATTGATTCCTGGCAGCAATGAAACGCCCCGCCGAGATGAATCTGCATCTGAGAGAGCATGTCTCCTTCCCAGTCCAGTTCCAAGATCGGCTTCACGGGGTGGGGGGTGCGAGCGTTGTTGATGAGAACATCTACGCCTCCGAACTCAGAGACGGTTTTTTCCACCATTTGAGCCACAGCTGCCCGATCGCGCACATCGGCGGCGATAGGCAACGCACGGCCTCCGGCGGCCTCGATGCGGGCGGCAACTTCCTCGGCCCGCTCTTTATTGTTCAGATAGTTAATGGCGACGGATGCACCACGGCTTCCCAAACCCTCGGCAAGGGCGGCGCCAATGCGGCGGCTCGCGCCCGTGACAATGGCGACTTTTCCCTCAAAATCCTTCGGTTGCCTTTCCGCCATCAACCCGTGAACTCAAGGATGTCGTTTCGGGCACCGCAGCCGCTGGCGTTGGTGTTGACCCCCAGGCAGAGATTATTGAGCGCCAGGGCAAGGTTCGCACCTTGGAGAATTTCTGCAAATACGACACGGTTAGCGCGATGGTGGTCAGTAATCCTCGCACCTTGAAAAAGAGCCCCGGCCTTTATGTGAAATATTTCAAGGGCTGGCTCAAGGCGCACGAACTCAGGAAGAGCGACCCCAAGAAATTCGCCAAAGTTTATACGGCGGGCCTTCAGGAGATTGGCTGGAAGGCCAAATACCCGGTAATTCTTGCCGTTATCCAACGAATGAGGGTGAACCCCTTCCTCACGAAGGATGTTCGGGTCTATCTCAACGATATGGCCGACAAGCAGGTGAAGATCGGATGGATCAAAAAGCATCCTGACTTCACGACCACGGCTAAAATCAACGACTCGACCCTGCGCAAAGCGGCGGCAGAGCTTGGCTTAAAGTAAGCAGTAACGCAAAAAAGCCGGGGGCCTTTGGGTCCCCGGCTTTTTTTATGCTCTAACATTCAAGTTTTGGTTATTTGCTACTTGCACGCTTCCTTGATTTCGTTCAGTCGCGCCGTCGGATACGCCATCAAGCTATGGCTGTCCGATAGGCAATACATGAAGGTCATGCCCTCATTCACCCAATGGGCCATCAGTTCGGTGTCGAACATGCCGCCGATGCCTGATGCTACGCCCGCTTTTTTGCAAGCGGCGACGACAGCATCAACCGCCTCGGTGAATTTCGGGTTCTCCCACTGGGCCGGAATTCCCAGAGTAGTAGAAAGGTCGTTTGCCCCGACCATCACGGCTCCCAAAATGCCCGGTGCGAGTAATTCATCGAGTTTTTCTATGGCCTCAGGCAACTCAATCATCGCGGCCGCTAGCGTCGTTTTGTTTCCCTCCTCGATAAGTCCTTCGTGCGAGATGGGCTTGTAGTCGTTGATTGCGAGCGGGCCTGGCATGCTCCGATCTCCTCGGGGGGGGAAGTAGAGCTCGTTGCCAATCTGCTCGACCTGCTCAACGGATTCGAGGTGCGGAAAAATAATACCCTGCGCGCCGTTGTCGAGGTGGGTCGTGCAAAGGTGATGGTCGAATCCGCACACCCTGACAATGGGAGTTACGCCGGCCGAAAGGGCCGCGCGGCATAGCGCCGTGCTGGTCTCGGTGCTGAAGGCAGAGTGCTCGGTATCGATGAACAGGTAGTCGAAGCCGGCGTTGGCGGCGAAACGCGCCTGCTCGGCGCCGCCGAACCAACGGATGCCGTAGCCCCAGGCGCATTCTCCGCGTTCCATCTTTTCTTTAGCGATGTTCGGGTACATGGTGTCTCCATAAAAGAGAAATTTACTTCGTTTGACGAACTACTGAGATGTCTTTTTCGCTCAATTTAATGCACGACCCCTCGCCCTGGTTGCAATAGGCGGTTTCACCGCTTCGGGTGTTTACGCGCCATATGACGTTCCAGGTGGGTGTGGAAATGATCTCATAACGAGGCGAGGAAAGAAAAATAGCGCCGGCGATTATGACGGCGGCGATGACGATAGCATGCTGGTAGGTCACAATTAATATCCTCCAAAGCGAGACCTTTTGAGTAATAATTTGTAGTAATAATCATACTGATTCGACATAAGAGGGTGAATCTAACAGAAATATTACAGAAAAAAAAAGCTATCGGCCCTATATCGATGTTTAGGAAGTATTTGAGGAAGTAGGAGAAACAGGAGTTATCTAAATCACATATGTCCTTTCGCGATAATAGCAAACCCGTTGTGATGCGGCACACCCAAGGGCTAGAGAAGTTTGCTCGAAGTCCATCCCGCGCAGGTGAGCAACGGCAGCGGCAGCCCCCATGGTTCCCAGAACACATGTAGGGTGCCAGCCATTGTCGTAGATGGCGGGATGCATTCCGGCCCCCTAATTTAGAGGCGACCTCGAAGCCGATGATGTAGGCCTCAAGGATATCCCGGCCCGAGGTGCCTTGTGCCTCGTCCTGCGCAAGGGCGGCGGGGAGAGCAGCCGCGCTGGTGTGTCCAAGCATCGACCAGTTTGTATCGTCGAAGTCCAGTGCGTGGCCGATAGTTCCATTCGCGAGCGCTGCCCATGGAGGAGAGGTTTTGAGTCCTTTTCCGATGACGGTGGCGGGACCTGACTCCGACATGCCTCTTATGTAGGCAGAAATGTAATCCGCCACGGGCTCTGGCGAGGCGGCGAGGGAGACGCAAATGGTGTCCTTGATCGATGTTTTCGCCGCACTTACAACGTGGTCCGGAATATTCTCTAGACGGGTTTCCACAATAAATTTCGCCACACGCTCGGTTGCACTCATGCCTGGGTCTCCTGCTTCATAGTTGCAATTATGAGAACACGGATGTGTTGATTCTTTTGCAATTTTCCCTGTTGAACGAATAGCACAAGCCGAGTCGGCAAAGCTTTTTCTCTTCTCCGAAGTTGACGCCGGGTTTCCCGTCACTCTAAAGTGAGTCTTACGCATTCATATTGTCATCGAAGGAGAGAAAATGGATTTCAGTCTGACCGATGAGCAACGCGCCATCCGGGACATGGCTCGAACTTTTGCCCAGGAAGAATT
>JABJAL010000092.1 GCA_018669005.1 Nitrospinaceae bacterium | reverse complement strand
CGGACGGGTCATCAACCACCGCCGATAAAATCGTTACGGCTGCGCCCGCCTCTCGGTGGCGGCGAATCAAATCCTCGAGCGTTTCGGGACGAAGGAGCGGCACATCCCCGCAGAGAAGTAATACATCGCCCGATCTTTTTTCAAGAACCGACAGGCCGATCGAGGCTGCGTGCCCCGTTCCCAGCTGCTCGGCCTGATGGGCAAAAAGCAGATCCGAATCGCCACCAGAGAACACCTCTCGAACGCTGTCAGCCTGATGCCCAACGACGAGCGAGATAGGTTGGGCACCGGCACCTCGCGCCAACCTGACCACGTGTTTAATAAGAGGCTCATTGGCAAGGAGGTGAAGAACTTTCGCGATTGGCGATTTCATTCGCGATCCCTTGCCCGCCGCAAGAATGATGGCGGCGAGAGGGCGAGATTCTTCGGGCATCCGGCCTACCTTTCCCTGGAGCGCGATCTACCCGGCACACGCCGAACCAGGCCAAGCTCACTCAACCTGCGCCGTAGGGTGTTTCGGTTCATCCCTAGAAGGCGGGCAGCCTTGAGCTGATTACCGCCACTTTCATGGAGCACGAGTTCAAGCAAGGGCTTCTCGACGCTTCTAATCGTGTGGGAGTAAAAATCGCTGTCCTGACCATCGCGCAGGCAAGACACCACCGAGGCCAGACGCTCCCGGAAGAATTCCTCGATGTCACTCACCTTGCGCACCTCCTTTGAGGGCTTCAGATCGTCCACCGAAATGGAGCGGCCATCCGTCAACAAATAGGCACGCCATAGGTAAAGCTCTAGCTGGTTCTCATTGCCCCACCAACTCTCCGAGGTCAGATATTCCTCGGCTGCGGGCGTTAGCGCCCGGCGCTCGCCGCCCACACGGCTGGCCAACTCTCCGAGAATGGCGTCCGCCAGCTCAGGGATATCCTTTCGCCTCTCCCGGAGGGGCGGGATACGAACGACAAGGGCTTTTCTGTCTTTCTCAAGGCGCGGGAAAAAATCATCTTCAAAAAGGCGCTCGGGGTCCTGTGTCTGGCCAAGAATCAGGCGAAATTCCGGGCTGATCCCATCGGAGCAAGTGATTTCGGCCAGGCGTTTTTGGAGCGCAGGAGACATCAACTGGGCATCCTCGATAAACAGCGAGCCCCCCAGGCGAAGAAGCTCACCCTCATCTCCCTTGCCCTGCTCAAGACGGGTCAGTGCCTTGCCAAGCGCGGCGGCGGGCCGCTGGGAAGCCTCCCAGTGTAAAAGCGGATGCCGCAGACCAGGATATTGATGGTGCGCCGCCCGGGCCAGCTGGAGAAAATTCGAGCCTTTCTCACCACGGGCAAGCACAACACGATATCTCTTTCCTGCACGCTTAATGGCCCTGTTGAGCCGCTCAGCCGGTGCACTTGAGCCTGGGACACCGCCCCTGGGCCCGCTTTCACGGAATTCAGTACGCAGCCAACGCACTTCACGACGGAGTATCCCCTCCTCGGTGAGAGAGTGAACAAATTGCACCACTTCATCGGGATGAACATCATCGACCAGCACCACGCGGGCACCCGCCTTGAGCCCAATCGAGGCCAGCGCCTTATCCTCGGGGCGAAGGACCAAACCCATCGTTTTTCCTGCCTCGCGAACACCTTTGAGCTTGGATATATGACCCTCATTCGATACGGCAGCAAGAACGAAGTCGCATTGCGCAAGTCGTGCTCCCGCCGCATCGAGAGTAGGAGCGCTCTCGGCATGCATGCCAAGCGCCCTGAGGTCTTCAAGAAGTTTTTCCCGCGCGCCCGAAAGAGGCCCGATAAACAGCAGTCGGCCGAGTGAGGCAGAACTTTTTTTTCGCTCAACCATGGGATTTCTCCGTAACACGCTCTAACCTAAAATAAGGGCCAAGGCGTGATATTCCATCAAAAATAACTGAAGCATCAACTGCCACCAAGTCTACTCCCTCAAGGCGGGCAAGCAGTCGACCGGCCCCTTCAAGCTCTATCATCGCGAGCAGGTAGGGGGCGTCCATCCCCCCAGGCGCAATGTGGACCTCCGTGAAGCTGTACACGCTACCTCGACCTGAGATTGCTTTTTCCGTTAATTCCGAGCCACAAACACCACAACTACCCACGCCATCGAAATGAATTCGGTCGCAGTGCTCACAGATATGAATGGACATGCCTTCAGCCATCATGCGCACGCCCGCAGAATATGCACAGCGCATGTCGCTCCCGAGCCACCCAGATTGTGAGCCAACCCGAACTCAGCGCCCGGCACCTGGCGGGCACCCGCCTCACCGCGAAGCTGTAGGGCTATCTCGCATATTTGTGCAACGCCTGTCGCACCTACCGGGTGCCCTTTCGCCTTGAGGCCCCCGCTTGTGTTCACCGGCATGGCACCGCCCAGAGCAGTTTCCCCCTCACGCGCAGCACGACCACCCTCACCCTTGGGATAAAATCCAATATCCTCAAGCGCAATAATTTCGGCTATAGAGAAGCAATCATGCACCTCGGCCAAATCTATATCCTCAGGCTGAAGACTGGCTACCCGGAATGCTTCCTCAGCCGCACGAACAGTGGCCCGGAGTCGGGTAATGTCCCGACTCGCCGAGAGCGCGGGCGGCCCCGATGCCTGCGCAGAGGCCAAGACACTGACTGGCGTCGCATGGAGATCAGCAACCATCTCGTCTGGACACAAAACCACTGCCGCTGCGCCATCGCTTATTGGAGAGCAGTCGAGCATGCCGAGCGGATCCGCCACTGGCCGCGCCTCTAGCACTTCTTGCACGGTAATCTCTTTTCGAAAATGAGCCTTTGGGTTTAGCATCCCGTGTGAATGATTTTTCACAGACACACCGGCCAAGTCCTCACGCGTCGTACTGAACTCGTGCATATGCCTTTTCGCCATCAAGGCAAATAGCGCCGGAAAGGTAGCGCCTCTTGCGCCCTCTGTCACCCAGTCTCCGGCAGCAGCCAGAACCTCGGCTGTCTTTGTCGTGCTCGTAGAGGACATCTTTTCAGCGCCGGCAACGAGAACCATATCAGCCGCCCCCGAAGCTACTGCCTGCACCCCTTGCCGCATCGCCAGCCCTCCCGAGGCACATGCGCCCTCTAAACGCGTACAAGGCACCGGGCCCAACCCGGCGGCATGCGCAATCATCGGGGCAAGGTGACTTTGTCCTGTAAACGCCTGTCCGGCGAAATTACCCAGAAAAAAAGCATCGACCCGCTCGGGGGAGATACCACCATCCGCCAGGGCAGCGCAGCAAGCCTCTGCACCCAGGCTCACAATTCCCTCGGGAAGAGCCCCGAAGTCGGTGATGCCGATTCCGATGATAGATACGCTTCTCATAATAGAGAGATCTAAGCCTCTTTAACCGTTTTCCGGTGATCAACAAAGCGCTGGGCCTTAAAAGTCGTACGCTCAAACGAGCCCGGCGCAAGCAACTCAATCTCGGGTGTCACCTGGAGCGTGCCCCTTAGCTTCTCCCGCAAGCTACCGAGCAAACTATCCTGTGAATTGCCAGACAACGCCTCGGCGACGACAACACAGCGATCCCGACCCGTTGCCTCATCGGAATGCATCTCAACGCGAAACTCGTTACTAAGCTCAGGGAAGCTACGGACAATATCCTCGACCTGAATCGGGTAAAACTTCGCTCCTCGGTAAATTATGAGGTCGTCATGGCGACCTAAAATTCCGCCCGGCGAGCGAAGGTGGGTTCGGCCACAAGAACTGGGCGAGTTCTCGACACGCGCATAGTCGTTCGTCCAATAACGGAGCATCGGGGTCGCCTCGCGAGTAAGGTGGGTAATGACGAGAATCCCCACCTCCCCTTCGGGCACGGGCTTTTTCGTGTCCTCGTCGAGAACCTCGATAATGTGGTGATCCTCGGCCCAGATGAGACCCGACTTCGCCACCGACTCGCTCGCGAAGGTTGGTCCAATCTCGCCAAGCCCAAAATAATCATAGGCATCGATTCCGAGCGCGCCCTCGATGCGCGAGCGGGTAGAGGGATTCTGGGCACCCGCCTCTCCCCCAAATGCGCCAATTTTAAGATTCTCGGCAGCCGATTCCATTCCGCTCTCACGGAGTTTTTCCCCGATATAAAGCCCGAAACTCGGGGTGCTGAGAATCACTGTCGAGCCGATGGTGTCCATATAGAATATCTGGCGCTCGGTCTGCGTTGCGCCAATGGGAATGACAAAACAACCGATTTTTTGAGTCGCATAGTGGACGCTCATCCCCGCGACCCAAAGACCGTAGCTAAAAGCGTTTTGGACGATATCCCCAGGCCGCACCCCGAAGCTCCACATCGTCCTCGCGGTGAAATCAGCTATATTTTCGACGTCTTTTCGGCTCCATATAGTACCTACCGGCACGCCGGTTGTGCCCGTGGATGGGTGTAATTCTCCCCAAGAATCAGGAGGCGCAACGGTATAGCGCCCGAAGGGCGGGTGCGCTTTTTGCTCATCGCGGAGTTCTTGCTTGGTGACGGTAGGGATTTTCTCGATATCAGAGAGGGTGTGAATACCATCCGAGCCCACTCCCGCCGCATCGAGACGTTCGCGATAAAATGGGGACTCCTCGTAGCATCGCCGAACCTGCCACTTGAGGCGCTCAAGCTGAAGAGAAGCGAGTTCATCGCGCCCCATTCGCTCGATCTTCTCGTCCCAGAAATCGCCTTTCGGAATTTCACTCATCAGGGGGCGGCCTTTTGGAAACAACAAAACACCTGCCGACCCGGCGAATAGCCGGATGAACAAGTGCTAAATAAATCTTAATAAATGTGGATTCAGGTTCGTATAAAAAATAAACATGATTCTCACCCGCGCCAGGTTTGGCTCGCCTCCAAGCCAAACAAAACGAAAACTGAAAAACCAATTTCCAGGCAATCAATTCCACAGGGAGATCGATAAAAATTATTCTGATCTATCTCTGATAAGGATGGAGGTACGCTAGCATAGCTGATATATCATGTGCAATAGATTTGAAGGTCAGGAGAGTGTTCTGGGTCACATAAAAAATAACCGAAAATTATTCAGGCAGATATACAGGTACCAGCAGCCCTTGGATCAGCCAGGGCCTGTAGAAGTGACTCTAGGACTTCCCCGATATCGACCTCTTTGGAAAGATTCATCACAAAACCCTCGATCAACTCACGCCGAAGCCACCCGGCGATAACGGCCGCTTCCTCAAGCTCTTCTTTTCCGGGAATCTTTGCATGCGAAGCTTCACCGAAAAACACTGCCTGAATACGGGCAGCTAGCTCCTCGACAGGCGGCGCATTGCGATCAAAATCCAATTCGTCCACGAGGATACCGTCGTGGATGAAATAACAAATACGTTTTTGCATCGATTCGCCCGGCTCAATAATAAGAATGTTCCTGTTCTCAACGGATGGCCCCGAGAGCGAATGATTTTGAGCCAGGTGCCGCAAACGGCCTAGATTCCGCTTCAACTGACTGGGGCTAGGCCCTTTCTTGGCCCAGGCCTCCTCAAGGAGTTTTAAAAGGCTCTCCTCGCTGGTTTTCCGCATACGGCCCTCAAGCAGCCTCTGTAGGCGCTCAACCAGCTTTTTATAGAGTGCCGCGGGGACATCTGGCCCAGGATCGGCCTCGGCCTCGCCACCGCTTGAGCGTTGAACGCGCTTGAGGGGAAATACACCATTTATCGCACCCAGCATATCGCGAAGCTGGGCCTGCTTTCTAAACGGACCATAGTGGACAGCACCATCTATCGACAAATGGTTCACGGCATAGGCCCGAGGATATTCGCTTCCAAGGCTAAGCTTGAGGAACCCCGTTCCCGACACCTGCCCCGCACCATTCATTCCCTTGGATTTTCGCCTGAGTCGAATTGCCTGAATGGACATGCCCAGTTCGCTCTCAATCCTGTGGGCCTCAACCTTTCGAACAGTTCGCAACTTTTGGACAAGCTTGGTTGCCGAGCGATTTTTGGGATAAAAAATATCCCGGACCGCCCGTTGTATGTCCGTCGCCTTGCCGGAAAACACTGTTTCACTCTTGTCATTCAGCAAACGGTATACGCCCCGCTCGGGGGGCAAGTCATCAAGCGTTACAGGATCGATGGAAATTCCCTCGGCAAGAGATGGAGGCTCCTTCCCCGAGGCATCCTGATATTCAATTACATCCTCAAGGGTTTTGAGATCGAGAAATTGGAGAAGATTCATAAAGCGGAAAAATATATCCGCCGTCGTTCTTGCATCCCCGAGCGCCCGATGGCGGTCATTGGCCGAATCATCTAGAACCAGAAAAGTAGAAAGGTCTCCAAGATTATAGCGGCCAGCTTTGGGCAAGAGACGTTGCGCAAGTTTGAACGTACACAGAACATCGGATGAAAAATCCCGGCTTAAATATTCTCTCGCAAAATAACGAATAAAATGAAAATCGAAATTAGCGCAGTGGGCGATAAAAACCGAATCACCCAGAAAATCAAGAAACGAGGGGAGCACCTCGGTCAGCTCAGGCTGATCGACGAGCATGGCATCGGTAATCCCTGTCAGACGCACAACACTCCAGGGTATCTCTCGGCCCGGATTAACCAGCTGATGGTACTCATCTACGATCTCGCCGTCCTGGAGTTTTACGGCAGCCAGCTCTGTGACTCTGTGCTGGGGTGCACGACCGCCTGTGGTCTCTATATCAACAACGGAGAAGGTAGTGTCCGGCAAAAAATTCTTCGCCATACCAGCGCCATTCGCCTTCAAGCGCTCCTTGGCCGCCTTGAGGGCCTCCTTGGCACCTTTCTCGGAGCCATTGGACTCAAGCAGGGGCGCGAGAATGGCTTCGGCAGCCTTCTCTTCTAAACTATCAATATTCAGTATTTTACCTGCGATATCGGAATAGGAAACGGGATTTCCCTCTTGCTTATTCGCCCGATGAATGGTGTCTCTCATGAAAGGAAACGTAACCGACGGACTAGGTTAAATAGGGCAGTACCACCTAGATTCATCCTAGCAGAATCAATCCAAGCGTTCAAAGGATCAGTGATAATCCTCAAAAATCGGCAGGGGCCGTAAAATTTCAATTTTCACCTGAAACATTGTTTCCAAGAGCCTACTCGACAGAAATAACCAGTTGCCCCAAAAATCCACTAATAAAGGGTATTTCAAGCCGAAATATCGCTCTCCCCCGCCATAAAACCCCTCGTGGGAGTTCGGCGCAATTCACCCCTCTCCCGTGATTTGGTATAACCCATGGAGGTTATATCCTCTTGACCCCGAGGTATAAAAAATTGTTTGGAAGCATAGGCATCCCAGAACTCCTTATCATCTTCGTCGTCGCGCTTGTCGTGATCGGGCCAAAACGCATGCCCGAAATCGCCAAAACCCTAGGAAAGGCCCTGCGCGATTTTAAACGTGCGACCTCCGATTTTCAGGACACGATCAATCTCGAGACCGACTACGACCTGGAACCAACCGAAACCGAAAAATCAGTTACAAAAAAGGAAGAAGAAAAAGACTCGAACCGCATCGATCCGGGCCCCCGGCCTGAGACAACCGATTCTCCCGAACCCCAAAAAGACTCTGAGGGACCAGGCGACGCTCCAACCGGCGAGAGGACAAAGTCGACGTGAGCGATGAAGTCTCCATGCCCCTAACGGGGCACCTGACCGAGCTGCGCTATCGTATTCTCATCATCCTGGGAACCATCTTCGGGATATTCCTCGTCGCTTATTTCTTCTCGGCCGAATTACTCACCTTGATTCAACGACCCATCGCCGGGCAAAATCTTATTTTCCTCTCCCCGACCGAAGCGTTTTTCGCACACCTTAAAGTCTCGATATACGCCGCCATATTCATAGGGCTACCAGTCTCACTTCTTCATATATGGAAATTCTGCGCGCCCGGGCTAATTTCCCGTGAAAAAAAATATGCCATCGTTTTCGTTGTCTGCTCATCGCTTCTATTCATGATTGGCGCTTTATTCTGCTATTTTTTAATCCTCCCCTACGGCCTGTCGTTTCTCATGGGATTTGCCACCGAGACCATCCAGGCCCAGATTGCCATCGGATTCTATATCTCTTTTGTTTTCAAACTTATACTGGTATTTGGCATTGTGTTCGAGGTGCCCCTCGTAATTATAATCCTGGTTCAAGCTGGCATAGTCACGCCTACCACTCTGACCTCGAACCGCAGCTACATCTATGTCGGCTCGTTCGTACTCTCGGCGGCCCTTACGCCCCCTGATGTCATCACTCAGATACTAATGGCCTTCCCGCTCATCATATTATTCGAGATCAGTATCGCTGCTTCAAAAGTAATTTTCCGCCGCAAGAAGGAGAAGGCGGAAAAAGGGTACGACTGGGATGATGATGACGAGGATGAAGAAGAGGAGGAGGAAGATTGAGCGCCCCCAACCCGCGCGGAACACTTGCCCCGGAGGAGCGCATTATCTGTGCGTTGGATTTGCCCACTCTCGATGAGGCGCTGGGCCTTGTCGATTCGCTTGATGGAAGCGTCAGCTGGTTCAAAATCGGGATGGAGCTTTTCACGAGCGAGGGGCCGCGAGCAGTCGAGGCCGTTCTGGTGCGCGGGGCTGGAATTTTTCTGGATTTAAAATATCACGATATTCCGGCCACGGCCGAGAGGGCAGTTGAGGTTGCGGGGGCTTTAGGCGTCTCGCTCTTGACCGTCCACGCCTCGGGCGGCCCGGCGATGCTCGAAGCATGCGCAAGGGGACGGGATAGGTGTCAGAGCCCGCCTGTAGTGCTCGCGGTAACGGTATTGACGAGTCTGGACGCAGCGGCACTCTCGGCCATCGGGATGGAGCGCGCCGTCGAGGAACAAGTGCTCCGGGCTGGAGGATTGGCCCGGGAAGCCGGGATCGACGGCCTTGTCGCCTCTCCGCGCGAGGTTGCGTCCCTTCGCCGGGAGTTGGGAGGGGACATCCTAATCGTGACGCCCGGTGTTCGTCTTGCCTCAGGAGGCCACGACGATCATGCGCGAGCCGAAACACCCCAGACTGCCGTTCGCGACGGCGCCGATCTCCTCGTCATCGGCAGGCCCATCCGGGACGCAGAGGACCCGAAGGGAGCCGCTCATGTATTTGCCCAGGCCATTGGTCAAGGGCTGAACGAGCGATAACGCGGCCAATATCTCCAATGACAATGCATGAGGACAAGGAGCGCCTTCATCTCATCATTCGGGGACGTGTGCAGGGGGTCTTCTATCGTGCCAGCACACAGACGCATGCCGAGAGTCTCAATTTAGTGGGGTGGGTTTCGAACCGCCCGGACGGCGCTGTTGAATTGGTAGCGGAAGGTCCCTCGCCAGCACTAGAGAATTTGGAAAGATGGTGCGGAAATGGGCCACCCATGGCCTGCGTCTCTGAAATTAAAGCGCAACGAAGTGTGGCCTCGGGCGAGTTTTCCTCGTTCGATGTGAGATAATCGCTGCCTAGACTCCGGTATAGCCAGTCCAGAAAATCAGATATGCGGAAAGAACACTCAGGTAGTTCGATATAATTAGAATTCCTACCGCCAAGAGCATGACGCTACTCCCAAGTTCCACGGCCCGGAAATACTTTTTGAAAGACTGGTAGAAGTTGAAGAAATAGCTCACCCCAAGGCCACTGAGAAGAAATGGCACGCCCAGGCCAGCCGAATAGGCCGCCAGAAGAGTAATGCCCTGGCCCGTTGTCTCTTTGGTTCCGGCGTACAGAAGAATGCTCCCCAGGATCGGCCCCACACAAGGTGTCCAGCCCGCCGCGAAGGTTACACCGACCACGAAACTACCCGCCCATCCTGCAGGCTTGCTGTTGAGGGTAATTCGCTTTTCTTGCGATAGCGCCGGAAAGAACACCGCCGCCGCCGCATAAAGGCCAAGGGCCATCAACACGCCACCAAGCGTTGGCGACTCTTTGAGGATTCCTAACAAGCCTGCCAGGAGCAGCACAACCGCCACTGCCGCTGCAAGGGCGGGGGGTAATTTTTTCAACGCCAACTGAAGTCTAAAATCCAGGGCGCGGTCTCCGATATAGAGGCCGAACATGGTGATGAAAATCCCGCCGCCGATCCGGATGCCATCCTGGTAGGAGAACAGCAAATTCCCCAAATAGGAAATGCTCGCACCCAGGGCGACGAATACGGCAGAGAAGCCGAGAATAAAGAAAAGTGAATTGATGAGAATCAATTGCCGGACGCCACGCGTCTCCCCGCCGTCTTTAATCTCTTCGTAGGAGAGTCCCGTGAGGTAGGAAATATAGCTTGGAAAGAGTGGTAAAACACAAGGAGAGACGAAACTCAACATCCCCGCCATGAACGCCAATCCAAAAGATACACTATCGCCTGGCATAAACCACCTCATTGCAGAGGCAAGGCGTGTAGCTACTCAACCACAACCTGAGCGAACGCCCCGCCATCGAAAATAGGCAAACCTGTCACAAAATAATAGTAAGTCCCAAGCTTGACGAACGCGGCACTCGCCACCCCACCGGAACCAAACGCGGCACTTACGTAGGTGCCGTCCGGCGCCAGATAGAACAACGTGGGCGTCCGGGTCGATCGATTGAGCGTGTCACCTTTGCTAAACACGACAGAGGCATATTTGTCCGTCGCGTTGAACCAGATGACTGTCGAGCCCGCCTTTATCCGAAGTATGCGGGGAAACACCCCGTCCGAATCGATTCGGATGACCCGGTATTTTCCAAAACCGGGAAGCTGTTTTTTCTCGGCCTTGGTCTTTTTCCCGTTCTCAGTCTTGCCTGCGGGCCCACCTTCGGCGGCCCCGGCAATACCAGGGATCCCCGCAAAAAACACCAACATGAAAGAGAACACAAAAAAGCGATGAATATTCCTGTTAATCTTCAAGTTCGAACCCTGTCCTCTTCAATGGCGGAAAATGGGTTTTGCACCTCAATAGTATCCTCGCGCTTCGGTCCCGTCGAAATCATCCAGATCGGCCTTTCAGTTAAACGCTCAAGATGATTCAGATAATCCTGCGCCAAAGAAGGTAAATCGCCCCGGCTCTGCGTGCCCGCCGTCGGCGCTTTCCAGCCTGGGAAATCTTCATAAATCGGTGTGCAGCGCTCGAGGATGCTCGCCTCAGCCGGGAAGGTGGTGATTCGCTCCCCGTCCATCTCATAGCCCACGCAAACGCGAATGGTATCGAGCCGATCGAGCACATCGAGTTTCGTCACGATGAGCGCATCCGTGCCCGTCACATGAATCGCGTGGCGCGCCGCCACGACATCGAACCACCCACATCTTCTAGGCCGACCCGTCGTGGCCCCGTACTCACCACCCTCGGCGCGAAGCCGCTCACCTTCATCTCCATGAAGTTCGGTGGGAAATGGCCCCTGCCCTACACGTGTTACGTACGCTTTCATGACAGCGACAACCGCGCCTACTTTTCCAATCGGCATCCCGAGCCCGCTCAGAGCGCCACCGACACCCGTGTTGCTCGACGTCACGTAGGGATAAGTGCCCATGTCCAGGTCGAGTAAAATTCCCTGAGCGCCTTCAAGAAGAATTCGCTTATTGCTCGTAATGGCCTCGAGGATTTCTGAATCCGTATTGCGCACATGGGGCGCCAGAACCTCCCGCACCTGCCCGCAAACATCCATGATGTGCGATTCTTCAAGGGCCTGGCTCTCCTCGTCGGTGAGCGAAATGCCGTCGAGAAGACGTTTTTTTATGGACAGACTCACCCGGACACGCTCGGCAAGGACTTTTTCATCGTAGAGATCGCAAACCCGAATCCCCAAGCGCGCCGCCTTGTCTGAATAGGCAGGCCCTATCCCTCTGCCGGTCGTGCCGATTCGGTTCACACCCAAAAGCTCTTCCATGTGTGAATCGACAACCTTGTGATAGGGCATGATCATATGCGCCCGCTTGCCGATGACCAGATTATCACCCACATCTATACCGCCCTCGCGAAGCAGCGTAATCTCCTCAACCAAAGCGACAGGATCAACCACCACACCCGAGCCGATGATGCAATGGACATGGGAATGAAGAATCCCTGTGGGAATTAGATGAAGAATAAACTGCTTGCCCTCGGCGATGACGGTGTGGCCTGCGTTAGCCCCGCCTTGATAGCGAGCTACCACATCCGCCTTTTGAGCAAGCAAATCCACCACCTTGCCCTTGCCCTCATCGCCCCACTGACCACCAATTACCGATAGAACACTCATCTTTATCGCTCCAAGCCCTCAACCCAGGCTTTAAGTTCATTCACTTTAACATTAGCCATCTCATCGCCCGAGGGATCCATCACCCGGAAACTACCTTTTCTGCTCCCCTCTCGCTCAACAACGATACACCTAGAAACCCCTGCGCGGCGTGCATACTCAAGCGAATCAGGAAGACCGCGACGGATAATATCTCTGGCAACCCGCCAACCGGCAGCTCTGAGTTCCCTCGCCACCTGTATACCGACACGCTTGTCCTTCGTGAAATCTATTACTAGGAAATCTCCGCCCAACCCTTCCGGCTCACCATTCGGAACAACCTGAAGAAGTTGATCGACATCAATTGCAATACCGGTGCCCAGAGCATCTGTCCCGTAGCGCCCAAGTAAACTGTCATAGCGACCGCCGCCACAAACAGGATAACCTGAGCCCTCGACAAACCCTTCAAATAAAACACCGGTATAATAATCGAAACCCCGAAAATCGCTTAGATCGAAGATTACCTGATCCGCCAGTCCGTATAACTCAAGCATGTTCTCAACCTGCATGAGTTCTTCTACTGCCCGCCGCGAAAGGGGATTCTTCACTTTACCAAGTGCGCGGTCGAGAATTTTCTTCCCCCCGAAAAACTCCGGCAGATCCAACAAAACACGAGCATCGCTTCCTTTTGAGGCAAATTTTCCAACCAACCCTTCAAGCCCCGATGCGTCACGACGTGAAACCGCATCAAGAACATCCTTCCTGGGGCCTTCCTCAAGCTTCATCGCGTCCAGGAGACCACGAATAAACGCCGAGTGACTGAGCGACATCTGTACATTTTCCACCCCGTTTTGCTCAAGGCACTCCATTGCGATGGCAATCATCTCCACATCGGCCTCAAGCGATACCAGGCCAATCAACTCCACCCCGGCCTGCCAGAACTCCCTTTGAAGGAGCCCCCCCACATGGGCATGGCGAAAAACGTTCGTCACATAGCTCAGGCGAAGTGGGCGAGGGTGCTCAGAAAGCATCCCGCCCGCGAGTTGAGCAATTTGCGGCGTCACATCCGAGCGAAGCGCTAACAATCCGCCCGTGTCCATATCCACCAGCCGAAACGTCTGCGAATCTCTAATCTGCCCACCGTTGCCGGACGTGAAAACATCAAACGCCGGCGTCACAATTTGGCGAAAACCCCACCTTGCGAACACCTCAAGAAGTCGCGATTCAACCCGCCTTTTTTTCTCGGCCTGATCGGGCAAAAACACCTTCGAGCCCTTCGGCAACGCTTTTGTAGTTTTTCCTGAGTCCATCGAACTGCTGCCTTTCCTGGTCAGCCCCTACAAGCAGACGAGATTCGCCGTATTGATGCTCGGAAGCGCCCGTACCTTTTCCATCACTTCGTCGGGAATGAGGTTGTCCACGGCGAGAATCGCCACGGCTTTGTCATTTTTCCGGGTGCGGCCAAGCTGCATTCCGGCAATGTTGATCTTGTGCTCTCCCAACAATGTGCCAATCGCACCGATCATACCCGGCTGGTCGTCGTTCGTGAAAACAAGCATATAGCCCTCGGGAACCGTATCCACACTAAACTGATCGATGCGCACGATACGCGGCTCGCCTTCATGAACAAATGCTCCCGCCACTGAGCGCTCCCCTGCATCCGTGATGAGTTTGAGTTCAATCAAATTCGTATAAACCGGCATCTCGGAGCGGGTCGTCGCAATTATCTCAATGCCTCTTTCCTTGGCCAACACTGGCCCGTTCACAAGGTTAATATGGGCACCACTAATAAATTCGCTCAACAACCCCTTGAGGGCAGACGCAGAGAGAAGTTCCATCGGGCTATCCAGTGGACCACAGTAGGTTACTTCAAGGGACTTAGGGCCACCCTCGGCGAGTTGACCCAAGAATCTTCCCAGTCGCTCGGTCAGGTCCATATACGGGCTGACCCTTTCAAGATCCTCCGTGCTCAATGAGGGTAAATTCACCGCATTCTTGACGGTGCCCGTTGCCAGGTATGCCACCACGCCCTCGGCTACACTAATAGCAACATTTTCCTGCGCCTCCTCAGTTGAGGCGCCAAGATGCGGCGTACACACGACATTGTCTCGTCCGACCAGCAAACTCTCCTCGCCCGGTGGTTCAACCTCGTATACGTCGAGCGCCACGCCAGCCAGTTGCCCGCTATCGAGTGCCTCGGCTGCTGCGGCCTCATCGAGAAGCCCGCCCCTTGCGCAATTGATGATGCGCCCACCTCGTCTCATTTTGGCAATCTCCGCTGCCCCAATGAGCCCCGCCGTCTCCGGTGTCTTGGGCACATGGAGGGTGACATAGTCCGATTGCTCCAGAAGCTCATCCAGCGAAACCGGTTTAACACCCCTCTTCTCGGCCGCCTCACCTGATATAAAAGGGTCATAGGCAATAACGTTCATTTCGAGGCCTGTAGCCAGACGGGCCACGGTGGAGCCAACACGTCCGAGCCCGACCACGCCAAGCACTTTCGAGTAAAGCTCGCTGCCAACAAATTTACTTCTCTCCCAAAGACCACCTCTCACGGAGTGAACCGCCGAGGGAATCTTTCGGGCCAGAGAGAACATCATGGCAATGGTGTGCTCGGCAGTGGTGATGATATTGCCGTCGGGGGCATTGATGACGAGAATGCCCTTGAGGCTGGCAGTGGCCAGATCAACATTATCGACACCGATGCCTGCCCGGGCAACCACTTTGAGCCGCCCACCTGCGCCAAGTACTTCCTCGTCAACTTTCGTGGCGCTACGCACTAAGAGCGCATCGCACTCGGTCACGAGTTCAAGTAACTCTTCCCGAGGGAGCCCCGGCTTGTTTATCACCTCAAAACCTTCCGCCCTAGCAAGAATTTCCTCGGCCCTGGGCGAGAGGGGCTCTGAAATCAACACCCGAACATTTTCGCTCATTTACTAAACACCTCTTGCGCGGCGGCCAGACCTGCGCCCTTCGTTAATCGATGGCCCAGGCCGGCCAGCACCATTTCCAATCCACCAATCGCTGTTAACACATCCGATTCGTCCACGTATCCCATATGACCAATTCGGAAAATTTTCCCGCTCAAGTGACCCTGCCCGCCTGCTATGGTGATGCCCTGCTCGCCTTGCATCAGGTTGGGAACCGCTTTTCCGTCAATTCCCTCTGGAACGCTGACGGCCGAGACCGACTCACTCAGCAGGTCCTTGGGAAATATCTCTAGGCCCAGCGCCAAAAACGCGGCGCGCGTACCCTCAGCCAACCGTGCATGGCGGCCGAAAATATTTTCAAGCCCCTCTTTTTGCATCATATCAAATGCCACCTTGAGGCCCGCGACTAGTGAGATGGCTGGTGTCCAGGCTGTCGTGTTCTTCGCCTGACTTTTGCGCTCGATACGAAGGTCAAAATAATATCTCGGACTTTTCGACACCTCGGCGGCGGCCCATGCACGCTCGCTCAGCCAGACAAAGGCCAACCCCGGGGGAAGCATGAGCGCCTTCTGGCTTCCCGTGATAACGGCATCAATATCCCACCCGGCAGGCTGAATATCGTAGACACCAAGCGCCGTAATGGCATCAACGCCGATGAGCGTGTCAGGGGAAACGCGGCGAACCGTTTCGGCAATTTTTTGTACATCGTGTTTGGAACCGGTTGAAGTTTCGCTTGCCTGGACGAAAAGGGCTTGATGACCACCCGCCTTAAGACGCGCCTCGATCTCATCAACATTAACCGAACGACCCCATTCAACGGAGAGGACATCCGTCTCGATGCCATAGGCGGCACAGATCTCCACCCACCTTTCTCCGAATTTTCCTCCCTCGACGATAAGCGCTTTATCGCCCGGAGATAGCAGGTTCGCCACCGTGGCCTCCATCCCGCCCGAGCCCGAGGCCGCCAGCGTGATGACATCACCCTCGTCCTGATAGAGCCAGGATAGTCCGGCTCGGACTTCCTCAAAGAGTGCTTCAAAGTCTTTCGTACGATGGTGCATTAGGGGCCGCGCCATCGCCTCAAGAACTTCGGGTGGAACGGGTGTGGGACCTGGGGCTAGAAGATGATACTTGCGCATATTCTCCTCACTCGCTATTCGCGATTCAGCTTATCGCACCAGCATGGGCGCGAAACATCGAAAAAAACAGACGGAATTCACCTTGCCGGATACCGCCAGGCAGGAATTATTCTCAGGGTTGGGAAAATCCTGCTCCCTCTTAAATTGTGGGAAAACAGGGTTGTGCTCGCTCCAGACCGGACAATAACAAAGGGCATTCGCCTCCGTCCCCCTCCCAGCGAATATGCCCCCAAATGCCTCGAAAGCCTATCCATTCACTCCCATGGGGTCAACCGCGATCCACATCCCAACCCTTAGAAAATTGTTCTTCATGAACAAAAAAAACCCCGGGAGAGCCGAAGCCCTCCCGGGGGATGTTGCCATCTTCAGGTTACGGTCTGGAGCGTTAACTCCTTGGCCATAAAACCTTTAGAACGTGTAGCGGAACTCCCAGTACAGCGCCCAGGTGTCATCATTATTAAGCGCCGTTGCAACATTCTCTTTACCATAGTCGCCGGCAAAAAGATGTGCATAGGTCAAACGAGCCCAGAGGCCCTTGTAGATGGTGTACTTGGCAGAAATGTCGACCTCAGTTCCGATGTCCTTGGAGCTGTTGTAGACCGTACCATCAGCAATGCCATCACCGGTCGTGTCCTGATCGGCGCGCTTGGCGGCCGTACGGATGAAAGACACGTTACCATCGAGGGTCAGAGCTTTGGTGAGCTTGTACTGTCCGAGGATCTCGAGGATCGCCGAGCCGTTACCTTTGGCTGCACCATCACCACTACCGCAACGATTCTCACGACGGAAGCCGGTGGTCATCGTCAGATAACGACGACGGGTATAAATCTGAGGACCATTGACGGAGCAGTTGCCGTTGTCGCCACCGCCGCCGCCAGGCACAAAACGAGTCAGCTTGTTGTCTTTCTGCGTGCCAAGGTCGTCAGCAGTATCTGTCGCGTCATCATCACCCGGCATGAAGGTACCGTAAAAACCAAGCTTCGCCTTACCAAAGTTCAACCAAAGACGAATCAGTACAGCGTAGCCATCAATGTCGGTGTCCTGACGCGCGGCTGTCGCGGTAGCATTAACGTCCGTGGTGTTATTCGCGTTACCGGAGTTAACGGCCCGACCAAAGTCAAGTTTACCTTCCTGAAGAACGAAAGTTGCGTTCAGGCTGGCGATGCCGAATTTGGCCTTTGCGTTCAGAGCATACATCCAGATGTCACGCTCGGTCGAAGCAGAGGTAACCGTGCTCTGGGCCACAACACCAGTGCTGCTTACGCTACCGCCGGCAGTTTCGCCGTTATTTTTCTCCCAGGCAATCCACGGGGTAAGCGTGATCGCGGGAGCGGCTTTCCAAGCCAACTGCAGGAAGTACTGGTTGGCATCATCAGCTTTGGTGGTGCCATCTTCGGTCTGAACATTCCAGGCGCTCATGCTGAGCGTCTTGTTGATTTTGCCATAAAGACCCCAACCAAAACGACGGTTCACGCCGTTTGAGCCAAAGATCTCTTTGTCAGGGCTAATCCAGTCTGAACGACCAAAGCGCATCCGGAAAGTGGTGCCCGGGATGGCCGTGTCGAAAAGGAATCTGTTCCACTGGGCATCGGACCGGCCAGTAGCTTTACCAGCACCGGTGTCACCAACCGCATCCAGCTCAAAAATGGCTTTTGCTTTGCCGCCGAGGGCGTTTACGGTCCAGCGGGGGCGCCACAGGGAGTCAATCTTCTGGCCGCCGTCCTGCGAGGTGGCCGCATCATTCTGGTCTGCGTTGTCATAAGAATTACCACGCCAACGAAGAACACCAGTCATCTTGACGTCAGCTGCGCTTGCATAGTCCACCGCACTAAAGGCGAACACGAGCGCAACAGCAATCAAAGCTAGGAAATATTTCCGCATTGCTTTGTCTCTCCTTGAGAATCAAATTTCAGTGAATTTCCGTATTGCTAGTTTGAACATCATTTTATTTCTTGTTACTTAATTTCTTTTCCACTCCATCTTTGCGCTATCTCGTATAAACACCTCCTCTCGGCCGGTGAGCCTCCTCCGGCAAAATTTAAATTCAAAAAATTCTTTTCATCATCATTGCAACACGTCTTGCAAAACGACGGCGCACTTAAAAACACACATCAAACCACAAGAAGAAAAACACCTTTCCTGGGCCTGTATATATTCCAACACTCCTGCCTAGGCGGGTTGTCTTCATAACCTTTATTCTTCAGTCACTTCAAACCACGAGCATTCTATCTGTCCAATAAAATTGGCGTCAAGGGCATAAAAGAGATATTCAGGGCAGAGAACACCAGAAAAGCGCCATTAATGAAAATAATAAAACATCACCAACCAACTGCCAAGATTACTGGCGATCCAGGCGGAAAATGTGTATCGAGCTTTTATTGACAGTAAAGACTCCACCGCCCGTCGAAACAAGGATGATGTCGTTGACACCATCATTATCAGCGTCACCATAGGCGTAATCCGAAACACCGCCCTCAATTTTCTGGGAGCGCCAAATTTCTGATAAACCACTGCCGTCCCAGACGAGGCTTACTATATGCCCAGCCGAAACGCCCAGGCCGGGAACCAGGCGCGAGCCGGCATACTCATTCGCAATCGTCAGAAGTTCATCCACCCCGTCGCCGTCCGTGTCCACGACAAGCAGCCGCGAGCGGACATACAACTTCTCGTGCTCATCGATGATATCCTCTCCTGAATCCTTGCGATCCGGATCATAGACATTGGCTGGCGCGCCGTAGCGTGCCGAACTCGTGAAACGAACATCGCCCCTTCGCGAGTAAACCCACAACTGATCGTCTTTACCAATTTCAACCACTTCGGGAACCCCGTCTCCCTCAAAATCCCATAGACCCATACCCAAGACTTCAAGATCCTCGGGAAGTTGATAAGGAGCTGCCCGAACGAGTCTCCTCTCGCCTGACCAGCGAAAACGATAGATAGGCCCTTCGAGAGGTTTGTCAAAACCAGAATATTGACCAAGCAACAAGAATGCCTCCTTATCAGGCAGCTTGGCTTTCGGGTTTATTTTCCTGGGCCGGACCAAACGAAAGAAGATATTTTGATTTTTAGCCAGCTTCACGAATTCTCGGCCCTGATATTCGAGCACCATCGAAAAAAGAGAACCTCC
This sequence comes from Nitrospinaceae bacterium, assembly GCA_018669005.1. NCBI lineage: Bacteria > Pseudomonadati > Nitrospinota > Nitrospinia > Nitrospinales > Nitrospinaceae > Nitrospinaceae bacterium. Next base: position 16,222 of record JABJAL010000092.1, on the reverse strand, counting down.
GCGATAGTTAGCCAGATAAAACTCCGGCCTACCATTCCCATTCATATCCCCGACATCGAGCCAGCGGAAATCGTTTACAGACCCTTCATTGAATCGGGCCAGTTCACGAATCTTGTCCCGGTCTATCTGGTAGATAATTAGTTCATTCGAGGTGATTGCCACAACTTCGTTTTTCCCGTCTCCATCCACATCGGCAATTGAAACACCGCGAATTGCTATGTCGGAGAAAGTAAATCTTCTAGCTTTTCCGGATGCCGAGGGAATACCTGATTTATTACGGATAAAAGCTTGATTCGGGGTGCCATGCACACGCCCGCCGCCGCTACGCCGAAGCGCTTGCTCCTTGGGAGCTTGCTGTTCGAACGGCAAGTCATCGGCAATGGAAACTGCACTGAAAATGTCTTTTCGGCCGTCCAGTGAAAAAAGACGACTTGTCAGGATTTTCTTGCCTTTAACCATCCTAATGGTGTTTGACAATACGAGGTCGCGGCGAATCTCTTTCCTGAGCCTGCCGGCATTATCCTTCTTCAGTAAAGCATCGACCGCAACACCACTCTCCAAAAGCCAGACCTGGAGGCGATCCACATCAAAAACATCGAACCGCCCTTTCGAGAGAAGGCTTTTAGATAATTCCCGGGTTACGATCTCAGTGCTGAACGGCTCTTTCGTTTTATTGATGAACGGAAGGATAGCGATCCTGATTTTCGCCGAGGAGAGGCGAACCTTATCTTTGACCTTGGGAAGCATTTTTTTACTGGAGGTCATTTTGACCATCCGGGCAATGGAAAACTTCTCACGCACCTCTACAATTTCAGCCACACCGATCTCGTCCTCAAGCGAACCGAGAACAGCACCAGTGACAGGATGCTTGAATGCGGCGCCCTTTCTAAGAATGGTGAGCCGGGTTCCCTTCACGGCCCGATCCTTCTGGCCAACACTCAGAAAAACGTCGCCCCCCTTGACCGCTACAACCTCTCCTTGAAGATAAGGGAAATTTTGATGAAACTTATCACTTATTACCTGAAGCGCCCGGCGATAGTCATTTTCCTGGGCGGCAAGCGGCCCCCATGGCAAGACCACGAGTACAGAAAGACAAATCGCTAGACGGAAAAACCGCAAATACACTTTTGACTTTTTCAAGCCTTTACTCTCCGCTTCTGATAGGGGAAAAATTCTACAAAGAAGCCCTGAATATCACTTTCGTTCCCGCCAGACGATCACCAAGCCCACGGCCCTGCTTATCGACGACAGTTAAAATTTGCCCCAATCCTGCGGGCAAGACAGCAACCAAGGTACCAAAATACCTGAGAACTGCCTGCATGTATCCCACGGGACGATTCTCCAAATCAACCACCACGAGCCCTGCGGTGCGAAGTCCGGGAGTCCCCCCCCACCCACCGATAAAATATACTGCATAGAAAAAGCTTAAAAGAAACAAAATCACCAAATCAATGGCCATCACCATGGCCATCGATTCGGGGTTTCCATAAACAGAATCAACCACTTGACCAATTATAAAATGTGTCCCAACAGCAAAGAGAATTACAAGGAAGCCGACAAGGACGGTATCGACTAATCCCGCGATCAGGCGATTTTGAAAAGGCGCATCAGTGTCCTCAAGGTGCTCTTGCACTTCCTCCTCGGCCGGTGCGCCCACCGCTACGGGCTCTTCTTCGACTTCCTCATATCCTTCATCTTCCTCGGCTTCATCATCACCATCTTCAATAAACGCTTCTATTTCCCCATCATCATCAAAAGGATCGGAGGGACCCGATGGGTCGAAATCATCATCTCCAATTTCATCATCACCACCTTCAGCACTTTCTTCTATCTCGACATTATCCCCGGCTTCGCTTAAGAGATCATCAAGTTCATCTTGGTCATCATCATCTGAAAGTTCGTGAAATTCACCCTCTTCATCTCCAACATCAGCAACGGCCTCACCTTCACTTTCTTGCTCCATTGAAATTTCATCGAGCACGCCTTCATCATCACCGCTACCCTCTAAAGCTTCATCCCAGAGTTTTTCAAGGTCGGAATCGTCAAGATCCGCCAGTTCACCTTCATCTGCGGGAGCTTCAAGCGTATCTTGAACATCCGGCACTTCAGATGACTCGTCTCCCAGTTCTTGTTCCACATCCGCCTTTTCGGCCGCATCTTGCTCGGCAAATGCGTCATCCCACATATTGGACATATCATCATCGCCAGCTGACGCTTCCTCGGCGGGCACGGCAGCGGCGGCGCCTGCCTCCTCCTCGGTAAATGCGTCGGCCCACATGTCATCGACGCTCTCCTCTGTATCTCCTGCCTCGGCAACCGCTGTTTCATCAAGCCCGGATTCAAGATCGTCTTCTCCCCCTAATGCCTCTGAGAGAATATCGTCTACATCATCATTGTCTGCTGGCGCTTCCTCGGCGGAGAGTTCAGCCTCCTCCGTTAACGCGTCGAATCCTTCTAGTTCCGCATCAGGCGTTTCGGCCCACATGTCATCGACGCTCTCTTCCGTATCTCCAGATTCGGCTGTTACCGTTTCATCAAGCCCGGATTCAAGATCGTCTTCTCCCCCTAATGCCTCTGAGAGAATATCGTCTACATCATCATTGCCTGCTGGCGCTTCCTCGGCGGGGAGTTCAGCCTCCTCCGTTAACGCGTCGAATCCTTCTAGTTCCGCATCAGGCGTTTCGGCCCCAGCATCACCGGTCGCCTCCTCAAGTAGAGAATCAAAATCCTCAAGTTCGGGCTCATCAACTGCCGTGGGTTCGACAGAAGTGACCTCATCGACCGCTTCAATATCGTCAAGAGAATCTTCAAGAAGGGCGGCCTCTGGTTCATCGGCGAGGGCGTCGGCATCATCGAGCACTACATCGAGAGCTATTTCTTCATTGTCCTCGCCGATATCAAGAACCGTTTCACTTGTGCCGGTAGCTTCATCCTCTAGCCAGGAATCGTCTCCAAGTTCGGAGTCGACTGAATGGCTTTCCTCGACAGCGAGCGAGGTTGGCTCATCACCGAGAACTGCAGCGGTGGGGGTAGCGTCTCCGAGAAGAGAGATCACTTCGGAGTCTTCCTGGTTACTGTAAAATCGTGGAATGTCGCCCATCGCAAGGGGGGACAGGAAGGCCGCCCTTTGTCCGCTTTTTCGGCGGCGAGGCAAGGTGATAGTTCTCACTGCACTTGGGGCCGATTTGCCGCACTTCGGGCAGCCCGCGTGTACACTAAAAGTTACATACCCACACTTTGTGCAACGCACAACTACTCCTACTTCTTCTGCGAGCGGCTAACCAGCAACAAATTTAATGGTTTTCACACATAAACTTCAACCATCATTTCACTTTTTTAACCGGTCTTTCCAAAGCTCCGCCCTTGGCGAGCCCAATTAAACGAGCAAATTCTGGATGAAGCTTAACTCCATACTTACGAGCGATGAGTGCATGACGGCGGGCTCCGATGTAATCTTTTGATAAATATAGAGTTAACGCCATATTGTGATGAATATCCCCCCTGCCAGGCGCCACAATGAGCGCCATGTTGTACTGAACCCTGGCACGTTTGTTATCGCGCACCTTCATATACAAATTTCCCAATCGAAACCGCGCCTCAACAAATCGAGGATAAAGTGACACTGCTTTTTCCAAATAAATCCGCGCCTGATCGAGATATCCTCCTTTAATAAAAAGAGCGGCTATGGCCAATAGGGTCTCAGGTGACCTCGGATTAAGCCGAAGAGCTTCCCTAAGAGTAGCTTCCGCCTCTTTTGTTTTTCCAACCTGCATCAAAGCAATACCAAGCTCAGTCCATGCGGGATCGTATTTTGGAAAAATCCGCGTTGCTTTCTTGAGTGGCACGACCGCCTCGCTGAATTTCCCCGCGCGGGTAAGCGATTGTCCCCACAAACGCTGCGCACGCGCACTGTTTGGAGAAACCCGGGCCGCACTCTCCCAAAATTTCAGATAGCCAGACCACTCCGAAGCGCGCTCCCAGCTCATCGCGCCAAAAACAAGGGTCGCCGCCGCGAGCGCACCCAAAAACGCCCTAGCGCCACTTTTCGTCACCTTCTCTTCAATCCATGGGAGCACCGCGAGCAGAAAACCCGCCGAGGGCAAGTACATTAGCCGCTCGGCCATCACAGTCCCGACGGGCACCAAAAAATTACTCGCCGGCAAATAACCCGCCATGAACAGCGCGAGCCCAAAGACAGCCACATGTCGCACATAGCGCCCGCGCCAAGCGCACCAGGCCCAAAGACCAAGCGCCCCCGCTCCTACAGCCGCCCACGCCAGGCTCTCCGGGCTCCAGGGCAGAATCTGTGCATACGAGTAATCAATCGCCAGTGGCCGGGACCAAACGAGCAGCCCAAAAAAGCGCCCCATCACCCCCAACGCCCCAACCAGCCTGCCCGCCAGGGCCTCGTGCGCCAGCGGGTTATCGAGCAGCGAGGCCGCCCCCGGCCGCACCCACATTCCGAGCGCCAGGTAGCGCATCACCAGGTAAACCCCGAGGACGCCGCCTAAGGCGAATATCTCGATCCGCCCAAGCGCAAAGGCCCAGCTTGAAGGCCCCACCGTCTCACTTAGATTATTGTTTTTACTTGGTTTATCTATTTTTTTTTCATCTCCAGCAAACGAGCCAGGCCCCTTGGGCCCGCCCCGCACCGGGCCTACCGCCCACCGGTGCCAGCCCCACCAGAGCACGATCAACCCCACGAGCGCCGCCCCCGTCTCTTTAGAGAACAGCGCCAGCGCGAACGCCCCCGCCAGCGCCACCGCTCTTTGCCAGCCCGTCCTGGGCAGGGTGCCTAAAACCTCTTTGTTTTTATTTGATTTATTTTGTTTTCCGCCACGACGTTTAGCGGCCCTTGCCTCGCCCGAACGAATTACCCCGGTGCCAGTGGCACCGCCGAGCAGAATGATCGCCCCCCCAAAAACCCCAATCGCCGCGAGGATGTCCGCCCGCCCCACCACCGCCAATACGGCCTCGGTGTGCAGCGGATGCACCGCAAACAACAATCCCGCCGCCCCCGCCGCGCGGAGCGAGAGCCCCAGCGCCAGCGCCAGCCAAAATAAAAGCAATGCCGCCAGCGCGTTCAATAAAATATTCACCACCCGAAAGCCCACGGGCGAGCCGCCCACGGGGGCCCCGCCCCCAGCCGAGCTGCCCCCAAGCCACCGGTTCGCAATCAGGGACAGCGTGGTCAACGGGCGGTAGAGCCTATCGCGCCCCCCCTCCTCTGCCCGCATCGACCAATAATCTTTTGTGAGCGCCTCCCCCACCCGCCCTTCCTGAACAACCGGATTCTCGCTGATCACCGTCAGATCATCGTGCAAAAACGGGTACGACACCGTCCCCCAATAGGCCAAACATGCGGCCACCACAATCGCCGCCGCCCAGAGCCATGGCGCATGCGGGCGGGCTGTTATCAAAGCGCTTGAATTTTCTTTGGACATATCTTCCGGTCAATCGTTGGCGGGCTGTCGAGATGAATGCTTAGATGAGTATACGCGGTTTGGGCGGGGAGCGGCAAAGATGAGTAGCATCAATTAGACACACTTCAAATATATGCTACAATATATATATATCATATTCATATACACTAAAACATATACAAATATATTGACAGCCGGATAAATATGCTGTACCATATCAAATATTAGTATTGATATGTTGGAGCATATAAGATGAAAACAAGACATTCACTTGAGCAAATCGTAAAAATTTTAAAAACTGCGCGGCTGAAAAAGAGGCTGAGTCAGAGGGAGTTAGGCGAAATGGCGGGCATGCCGCAAAGCCATATTTCCACAATAGAGAATGGGGCTGTGGACCTGAAGACCTCCAGCCTCATCGAGCTAGCAAGGGTTCTGGATCTGGAGTTCATGCTGGTGCCGCGCACACTCGTGCCCACTGTCCAGGGGCTTCAGCGCGGCATAGAAAATTCGGCGGCACTCCAGGGACGAGACAATTCAGTCACAAAATTTTTTAAAAATCTACGCGACTCAACTCGATTGCTCGAAAAACGCTTTCCGGAAGTTAACGAAATCAAAAAGCTTGAGCCGAGCATCGGAAATTTAGAGCGATTACTATTTGCCAGTCGTCAACTTGAAGAAATTGCACAAGGAACCAGGACCCCCCCATTACTCATGGAAAAATTCTTGAAGGAATTTACGGACATAATCAAACAGACTACTCAGGTAAGTCAGATGCCTTCTTCTCAAATTAATCGGATCATAAATCTGACACGAGCGATTCAAGATATGCGCAACGCATTAGCACACAATTTAGATGAAGATGTGCAGCCTTCAATTCCAGCATATCGACTTGGAAGATAGTGATGACTGATATCGCTATTATGGAAGTTCTACTGCACGGGGAATCCATCGGCACGCTTACGAATTTGCCCGGCGATCAGATCCTATTCGCCTTTAACCAGGAATATATCGGCAACCCTGATCGGCCCACGCTAAGCCTCTCTTTTAAAGATTCAATTGGCGGATTGATCACTGCCGTTAAACCGACACGAACCCGTTTAGCACCTTTTTTCTCTAACTTGTTGCCGGAAGGGGCGATGCGCGACTACCTGGCTGGCCGCGCCCGGGTGGATTCCGAGCGAGAGTTTTTTCTTTTGTGGGCGCTTGGCGGTGACTTGCCGGGCGCGCTGAAAGTTCATTCCACGGATGAAAATACGTGGCCACCCGAAGCGCCATCCGATGTTTCCGATGAAGAGCGCGAAATCGGCGAAGATGCCATCCTTCGATTTTCGCTAGCGGGCGTTCAGCTTAAATTTTCCGCCATAAAAGAAAACACAGGCGGCCTCACCATTCCGGTAAATGGCATGGGCGGCTCCTGGATCGTCAAGCTGCCATCGACGAAATTTAACGGTGTGCCGGAAAATGAATTCGCCATGATGGAGTTGGCCCGGCGCGTTGGCATGGATGTGCCGGAAACAACGCTCATGCCGCTCAATCAAATCGCAGGACTTCCCAAGGAAGTGGATTCCCTCGGCGGGGATGGGCTGGCAATCAAGCGTTTTGATCGGGCCGATGAAGGCACACCGGTACACATTGAAGATTTTGCGCAAATATTTGGGGTCTATCCCGAGAAAAAATATGCCCGCGCCAGCTACCGGAATATCGCGGAAGTCATATGGGCGGAAACAGGCGAGCCGGGCATCGCCGAATTCATTCGGCGTATTGTCTTTAATGCGCTAATCGGCAACGGCGATATGCACCTAAAAAACTGGTCGCTGATTTATCCTGATCGGCGCAAACCGGCGCTCGCCCCCGCTTACGATTTTGTTTCCACCATCCCCTATATGAAAGAGGAAAAACTGGCGCTTACGTTTGTCGATTCAAAAGAATTCGAATCTTTGGATTTGGACCAATTTGACCGCTTTGCCGGAAAGGCGGGACTTCCCCGGAATCTTGTTTTGAAAACCGCACAGGAAACGGTGGAATTATTCGCGGAAAAGTGGAATTCAGCGGATGATCTTCCCATAAAAGAGGAGATTCAAATCGCGATCAACACGCATTTAGAGAGAATACCCCTTTGGAAAAACAAAGCTCATTTCGATTGAAATGGACCTCCCTCGCGAAAGCTCTGGCCAACACAGACACCCAAACATTTAAATGATCTTCTGGAACATGTGCTTGTCGAGGCTAAGTTTGCCCTCCCCAAAACCTAAATCCCCAAAACCACCCCGGCATCTTCAATCGTGCGGATGACGATGGGCTCGGTGCGGTTGCGGACGGCAAGTTCGTGCTGTGGAAAGGCGGAGACATCGAGGCCGGCGCGCTCGGCCACCTGGGCCGAGATGATGAGCTGGCAGGCATATTCCTTGGTCAAATCCTGGAAGCGGCTGGCGACGTGGACCGTGTCCCCCACCGCGGTGAGATAAAGCGCCACCCCTCGGCCCATGCGGCCCACGACGGTGGGGCCGGTGTGGATGCCCACCCCCATCCGGAGCGGCTCGTCGAGCTCCTCGGCGAGGTTCTCGCTCATCTCCTTTAATCCCTCGATCATCGCGGTCGCCGCGCGGAGCGCCCGGCGGCAGCCCTCCTCGGGGCCCTCTTGGACGCCGAACAGCGCCATCACCCCATCGCCCGTGAACTGGTTAATGACGCCGCCTGCGCTGTCGATGGCATCGCCCATGACTTCAAAATAGCGGTTCAGGAAAAACACGACATCGTAGGGCAGCTTTTTTTCCGAAAGGCGCGTGAAGCCGCGAAGGTCGGCGAACAGGACGGCGATCTCCTGCTCCTGGCCGGCAGCGTATTCGGGCTGGGGGGCGCCCGCGCTGGCCTGCGCCTTAGAGGAAAGAACGGGCAGCACGGATACGTCACCGCCCGGCCGAAGCTGGCAGGCCAGCCGGACATTGGGCGGCGCGGCAATGCGATCGAGCACGCGCTGCTCCTCGGGGGCCGCTGGCGGCAGATCCGCCAGCCCGCTGATGATGCGGACACGGCAGGTCGAGCACCGCCCGCGCCCCCCGCACACCGAGGCGTGCGGGACGCCCGCCGTACGGCTCACATCGAGGACGGAGCTTCCCTCAGGCGCCACGACCGCCCGGCCGCCCGGGTAGGTGATGCATATTTTGCGGCCCCTGTTTTCGAGCGCGCACCGGACACCGCGCGCCGCCAGGGTGAGCGCCAGCAGGGCAAGGTAGCCGTACCAGATTGCGTCCCGCCACCACACGATGGCGATGAGGCCCGCGCGATTAGGGGCGTTTGCCGCGCGCAGCATCCCCCGCACCCAGCCGGGCGCCTGGGCGAGTCGGGTGACCTCGCGGCCAGCCTGGGTGAAGCCCAGTAGCGCGACCACCCCCAACAGGAGGGCCATGGCAAAGAGCAGCGGGAAGAATTTGGGATACCAGGATTTGAGCCGGAGCCAGTAGTGGAGCCCGATGCAGCCGTGCGTCCAGGCCACCACGAGCACTATCGCCTGCTTCACGCCGATGGCCGGAACCGCCACCCAGTAGAGGTGAATCGCCCGGGTGTAGGAATCCGCCGCGCCAAACCACTCGAAGGCAAATCTTGTTCCGACGACATGGGCGATGAGAAACAGCGGTATCGTCAGCCCGAGAATAATCTGGGCGGCCTCCCAGGCGGGCATGCGAAGGCTCCGCCGCCCGTAGAGGGAATAAAAGGCCAGGGCGGCGTGCGTCATCATCGAGCCGTAGAGCGCGATTGTCCCGAGCGGGCTTCGCCAAAACCCTAAAAACCAAAGACGCCCGGCCTCCATCGCCCCAAGGGAAATGAGCCCCAACGCGTGGTTTAAAAGGTGGGTGCTAAGAAACGTAAAAAGGAGAAGCCCCGTCCAAAGGCGGACGCGGCGGCTCCAGTGGGCGGCCTGATTCTCCACGCTCTGTGCGCGCTCGGGCTGGGCTTTTTCATTTTGTGGCGCGCTCATCTGCGCCCTCCGGCGGATTGCAAGATACGAAACATATTGGAATACCCTCTTTGTTCGGCAAGTTGAAGCGGAGTGGTGCCGGCGGAGTCGGGCAAATCGGGCCGGGCGCCCGCTTTTAGCAGGGCCCGGACAATGGCCTCGTGGCGCGGGCCGCCATCGCCCAGAACAATGGCCTCGATGAGGGCGGTCCAGCCCAGGTTGTTGATGTGATCAAGGGGGGCTTTGGCATCGATGAGCGCCTGGACGACCTCGACATGGCCCAGGTGCGCGGCGGCGATAAGGGCGGTGCCCTGATAGGGGCTTGTGATGAGCTTGGCATTGGCGCCCGAGGCGAGGGCGAGCCGCACCATTTCTATGTCATTCAATACCGAGGCAATGGTCAGCAAATCATATTGCTCGCTATCAAGGGCGTGGAGGTCGGCCCCCGCTTTGATCAATATGCGCGCAGCTTTTTTATTGCGCCGATAGGCGGCGACCATCAGCGGGGTTCGGCCATGGGGGTCCTTTGAATTGAGATCCGCGCCTCCTACAGCAAGGCGCTTGATGGCCGCAATATCGCCCTTAGCAACGGCGGCATGAAGCCCTCGATAGGCGGAATACGCATTCGGGCTCGGCGGGGTTTGCGCGAATAAAACGGGGGGCAAGGAGGCTGGCCCTTTTTTTGCGGGGCCTAATGCCCCGGCAGGTAAAGCTGTTGCCTCGCCTCCTAGCAATAAAAACAAGGCAAGATAAAACAACCATTTTGTTAAGCGCATATTTTTTCTCTTTTTTATGATTTTAGTTTCGCCAGCAGCGCGGCCAACTCGCTACCAAGCCGCTCAATTGACTCGTGTCTATCGGCATCCTTGAGAGAGCCGTCATCCGCAAAAGCGTCATGGGCACTGCGGACGGTCACCTGGTCCGGCAAAACCAAGACACCGATGTTGATGAGGATGGAGCGAACGGTGACCAGACCGCGCAGGCCGCCGAGGCCGCCCGGGGATGTGCTCATGAGCGCCGCCGCCTTGCCTTTGAACGCACTCATCGGCGAATCGTCCGGACCGCTGGATCGCGAGGCCCAGTCGATGGCGTTCTTGAGCATGGGGGAAATGGAGCTGTTGTATTCGGGCGATGCGATTAGAAAGCCATCGTTCTCGCGCATCAGCTCCTTGAGCCGGATAACACCTGAGGGAAGCCCCCCCTCGGCTTCGAGATCTTGATCGAATAGCGGGAGGGAAAGGTCGCCGAAATCGAGTTCCGTGACGAGGGCGCCTGCGCCCTTTGCCCCCTGGGCGGCGATCCGAACCAGTTTTTTATTAAAGGAATCCTTCCGGGCGCTTCCGGCAAAGGCGAGGATTTTGGGACCAGTGACCATTTAAGTTTCTCCTTAAGAGAGAAGAGGCATCACCAATGATGGCACATCACCCAAGTGGGCATGGACAAAAAAACCAGCAACATCAACCCCAGAATTTTTCGGGGGATTCGATCACAATTCTTCCGATGAAATCCGAGATGTTATCTTCTGAATCAGGCGCATTCGCTTGGCACTCGCAGGCCAGAAAAACGGGGACCGCCTTTCCGTGCTCTTGTCTTGTTCCCGATTCGATACGTCCGGTGCCGCCGCAAATTGCGCAACGCTCTTTTTGCTCTGTATTCATTTTCCCCTCGCTTCCCTATTTTAAACCGAGGCTGACACATCCCCGAGCCGAGACGGCGCTATGGCGTGGGCTTTAAAATACCTGAGCCCCTCCCTTCTCCATAGCCTATATCAGCAGGGGTCTGCCACCCCCCAATTCAGACCTTTTTCCCCGTTATAATCCCTTTGATTTCGAGCGCCGCCGCTGGTAGGGTCTCTTTATTGATAGCTAGGGGTGCCAAGCGGCTGAGAACACACCCTTCGAACCTGACCCGGATAATACCGGTGTAGGGAAGCGAGTCCGTAACAGCACCAGACAAACTTCCCCAAACAGGCCACGAAGAATTGCTCCCGGCCCCGGCACGCGCCCGGCTTTTTCATGACCGCCAAATTTATGTAAACCCCCATTCCCGAGGAGGGATGTTGAGATGGGAACCAATGGTAAGACCAATGGAAAAGCCAATGGCAATGGCGCAGTTCATCTGCCCCAGGCTGGCGAGACAAACGGCAGCGAGAGCGTGCACTTTCCCAAGTCACGCAAGGTGTATGTGGACGGCCCGCAAGGGGTGCGGGTGCCGATGCGCGAAATTGCCCTTTCGGGCGGAGAATCCCCTCTTCGCGTATACGACACCTCGGGGCCCCAGGGGCACGACATTAAAAATGGCCTGCCCGCCCTCCGCTCCGAGTGGATAAAAGCGCGGGGGCAATATGATGAAACGGACCCGTCTTATAAGCCGATTCCCGGCCACTCGGAGCCGGGCCTTGATATGCCCGAGCCAAGAAAGGTCTTAAAGGGTCGCGGCAACGTGACGCAGATGCACTATGCGCGCAAAGGCGAGATTACCACCGAGATGGAGTTCGTGGCGGTTCGCGAGGGGTTAAAGCCAGAGTTTGTGCGCGATGAGATTGCCCGCGGGCGCACCATCATCCCGGCGAACATCAACCACCCCGAGAGCGAGCCCATGACCATCGGGCGCGGCTTTTTGGTCAAGATCAACGCCAACATCGGCAACTCGGCCATTTCCTCAACGATTGAAGAGGAGGTCGAGAAGATGACCTGGTCGACGCTCTGGGGCGCCGACACGGTGATGGATCTTTCAACCGGCATGAACATTCACGAGACGCGCGAGTGGATTATCCGCAACTCCTCGGTGCCCATCGGCACGGTGCCCATCTATCAGGCGCTTGAAAAAGTGGACGGGGTGGCCGAGGACCTCACCTGGGAGGTCTACCGCGACACGCTTATCGAGCAGGCCGAGCAGGGCGTTGACTACTTCACGGTGCACGCGGGCGTTCTCCTTCGCTATGTGCCCATGACGGCAAAGCGTCTGACGGGCATTGTCTCGCGCGGCGGCTCGATCATGGCCAAGTGGTGCCTTGCGCACCACACCGAGAGTTTTCTCTACACGAAATTCGATGAGATTTGCGAGATCATGAAGGCCTACGACGTGTCGTTCTCGCTGGGCGACGGGCTGCGCCCCGGCGCGCTGGCCGATGCGAATGATGAGGCGCAGTTCGCAGAGCTTGAAACGCTGGGCGAGTTGACGACCAAGGCCTGGGAGCACGACGTGCAGGTGATGATCGAGGGGCCCGGCCACGTGCCCATGCACAAGATCAAAGAGAACATGGATAAACAATTAGAGATTTGCCACGAGGCGCCCTTCTACACCTTGGGCCCCCTGACAACCGACATCGCGCCCGGCTACGACCACATCACAAGCGGCATCGGCGCCGCCATGATCGGCTGGTACGGCACGGCCATGCTCTGCTACGTAACACCCAAAGAGCATTTGGGCCTTCCCAACAAGGACGATGTCAAAGAGGGCGTCATCACCTACAAGATTGCGGCGCACGCGGCAGATCTGGCCAAGGGCCACCCCGGGGCGCAAGAGTGGGACGATGCCATCTCAAAGGCGCGCTTTGATTTCCGGTGGGAGGATCAGTTCAACCTCGCGCTAGACCCCGAAACCGCGCTGGCCTACCACGACGAGACCCTTCCCGCCGACGGCGCGAAGGTCGCCCACTTCTGCTCGATGTGCGGCCCCAAGTTCTGCTCGATGAAAATCACGCAGGACGTTCGCGACTACGCCGCCAAGCTCGAAATGGCTGATGGTGATGCGCTCAAGGTGGGCATGGACGAGAAATCCGCCGAATTTAAAAAGGGCGGCGCTGAAATTTACGTAAAAGATGAGGCGTAAGGCTTAAAGCCTCCAATCAGAAATACAACCCCCCCGTCAGGCGATCCTGGCGGGGGGGGTTGTGTTTCGAGTCAGAACGCGGACGTCTCAGGCGAGGCGGCCCATATTCGCGCCACGGAGGAAACCGCTCAAACCGGAACCCGCGCGAGAGCCTCCTTGGGCCGAAGCATGGTGTGGAGGGAGACCCCGATCCCGTAGGTGACGAAGGTTCCCTCGGGCGTCACCTCGATGTAGCACATGTCCGCCAGGGCCTCGGGGCTGAAGGAGAGCTTGCCGGCGAGGGCCTCGCGGAGCGGCTGATCGACCTCCTCCGGCGTGAGGAGGCGCGCCTCGCCACGGAAGGTGATCGTCGCGGGCGGAATCTTGATCCACGGCAGAAAGGGGATGCGCCGCGCCGCCGTTACCGTCATCGAGACGCGCGGGTGGGCCTCTACGTTGCGGGCCTTCTGGGTGGAGCGGCCGGTGGCAATAAGGATGCGGCGGTCCTTCACTTTGTAGACGATCCCGGAGGTGAGCGGCGCGCCCTTGCGGCTCACCGTGCCGAGAACGGCGAAAATCCGTTTTTCGAGTTCGGCCCAGACGAGTCCTGTCGAGGGGCCGCCTGCCCCAGCCGCTCTATCCTGATTCGCCATCTGAATCCCCCCTTTGCTCTAGCCGCTTGAAACTACCTCCTACTCGGCCGGGGTTAGCCTCCCGAGCCGTTCCAGAAAAAGGCGGGGTCTTTTTGCTCGCCGTAGCCGAACCAGCCGTGCATCTTCACGAGCAGGCGATTCACCCACTTCCAGCGCAGGCGAATCATCCACTTGGCGATATCGTGGTGAAAGCCCTTGCCGTGGTTGAAGGGGCACACGCGGATGCAGATGCCGCAGTTGGTCCCCACGTGGCCCCAGTAGCGGCGGCAAGACTCGTAGTTTCCATACCACTTCAATACACCCGGATTATTCGAGATGTTGTTGCCCGTGGTGGTGCGCGGCCCCTTGGGAAGCGAGCCCACCGGGCAGGCATCGGCGCATTTTTCACAAACCTCGCAAAAGGCAACGACCCCGAACTCGCGATGGTTTTTCACCGCGCCCAGCGGCATGTTGGTGATCACCTTGCAAAAGCGAACGCGCGGGCCAAACTCTGGCGTGATCGCAGGCCCAAGGCGGCTGGGCTGGGCGAGTCCCGCGTCGATGGCAAGCGGCACGTTGAGCGCCGTGTCGTTCAGCGAGGGAACGGCCGTGTAGCCCATCGCGCGAATAAACTGTGCCAGCGAGGCCGTGTGGGCGGCCATCCTCGAGTAGTTGCGGCCGGTTTCAGTCATCATAATGGCCGTGGGCGCCGTGGCCATCATGTCGTGGTCCATCTCAAAGCCTAGAACAACCACCTGGTCGCAACCCTCGGGAAGCTCGACGGGCGGGTTCTCCCCTTTTCCGTCCGCCCCCTTGCCGGGCAGGAAGTGGTTCGTGTAAACCCACCGCTCGTCCAGCGGGGTGAAGCCCACCAGATCCGCCCCCAGGTGGCGGGCGACGCGGCGCACCTTGCTCTGGAGCTCGGTAGGGCTCGCCCTATCACCGTTTTTCAGCTCATCGGGCACCGCACGAGCGTCCGAGGACGAAAGCGGCTCCCAGGAGGTGAGCCCCGAGTTGGGTCCGTTGACGGAGGTCCCGAACGCGGAAACAACGGCTCTCGACGCGGTGTAGAAGGCAAAGTCATCCAGCCCGAAGCCCCGGTCGTCTTTTTCAATGTGCTTGTTGATCGCCTGTTGGCTCCGCTCGCCGTAATCGTTGAGCAGAGGGTCCCAGTTTGAGCGCATAATGGCATTGTTCTTTTGATTAAAACGCCGGTACTCCGGCCCGACCTCATAGTTAACCACCATAGGAATCTCCCTCCCGCACACTGTTTGTTTAAAAAGCTCCCCCCGGTACAGCCATTAAGGATAATTTACTCCCTTTTACGAAAAACGCAAAACGCCCCGAGGCGGAGGGATTGGGATGTTCCCCCCCCTACTCCAGCCTTACCCTGGCCCCTACGCCAAAGCCGTTTCGCTTGAACCAGCCCCGGTTAACCTCCAGCGCATAGCGCGCAGGATCTTTCGAGTAGTAGCTGGGCGGGTTGTCAGTACCCTTGGGAGGCACCATGTGAAGAATTTCAAGGATCTTGAAATCTTGGGACATAAAAGCGATGGAAAGGGGAACAAGCGTGTTCTTCATCCAGAATTCGCGGCGGGCGCTGCTCTTGTAGACGAAAAGCATCCCGGCGCTCTCGGGAAATTTCGCCCTGTGCATGAGCCCCTGCGCGCGAGCCTCAGGGGTCGCTGCAATCTCGGCGGCGATCTGAGCGCTTCGCCCCCCCTGGGTAATGGTTACTGTCCCCTTTTTAAATAAGGAACCTGCGTGCAATGGCGCAGCCCAGAGCGCTACCACCGCAAGCGACCCGGGGAGAACAACTGCAGACAGAAGACCGATCAAAACCCGGCGCATGCGCTCTCCTTTGGAATCATATTTCCTTTGAATTCATATTTCGGATGTCGCCCGCTCTTTTCAACTCGCCCCGAGCCGGGACATGATGAAAAAATCATTTACCCATCATAACCGCAAAAAGGAGATATCCGCAGATGGCCGATGAACCCATTCCCTTTAGAAGCTCAAGCACCACACCGGGCGAGCGCCTTATCGATAAGCCCGAGCTTCCCAAGCGGGGCTTCGTCATGAATCCCGTGGCCGTCACCGAGACCATTCCGGGCGAGCTTCAACTTAGGCTCGGCAAGTTCATGGAACATGAAATCTACTCGGATGAGCCCGAGCACATCGGGGGCCAGGACCGCTACCCCCCGCCAATGGCCTATATCGCTATGGGGTCGGGTTTCTGACTGCTCACCCAGATTGCGCGGTACGCGCACATGATGAAGATGAAGGTCGAGCGGGCAAGCTGCCGGGTGGAATTCGACTATGTGCTACGGGGCTCGGTCTTGAGGGGCACGGTCAACACAACCTGGGAGGGGGTCCAGACGACGCTTGAGATTGACTCG